>JALSHG010000041.1 GCA_026982355.1 Thermodesulfovibrio sp. | reverse complement strand
TAATTGTTGCATAAGCCTGCAGGAGAATCCGGCGGGCGGTATTTTTATACCACTGCAAGGTAATGAATGATAAAAACCGGCATCATAGGAGCAGGATACTGGGGTCCGAATCTGATCCGCAATTTTGCAGCCGTCCCGGAAGTCAGCATTAAATATATCGCCGATAAACTGCCGGGGAGAAGGAAGTTTGCGGAAGATAATTTCCCGGGTATTCAGGCGGTTGATAATGCAGGCGTTATATTTAATGACGATGATATATCGCTGGTTGTAATAGCCACCCCTGTGGATACCCATTTCCGTCTGGCCAGGGAAGCCCTCTTGTCCGGAAAGCATATCTTTGTTGAAAAGCCTTTCACGGATTCGACCCGCGACGCCGGGGAACTTCTTGATCTGGCCGGCGCCGGTTCCCTGAAAATCGGTGTCGGACACCTGTTCACCTTTCATCCGGCTGTCGAGCATATTCACGGATTCATCAGCACCACCGGGGATTTCAGGCCGTACTATCTGGTCTCCAACAGGGCCAACCTCCGTCCTCCGGAGTCGAAAAACAACGTTATCTGGGACCTTGCCGTGCATGACTTTTCCATAATCAACTACCTGTTCAATGAATTTCCCCTTTCCGTTTACGCCGTTGCGCATGATTACAGCGGCAGGGGATTAAGCGACATGGCCGTTATCCAACTGTCTTACCCCGATAACAAAAGGGCCGTTGTGCATGTGGGCTGGCATACCCCGAACAAGATCAGGAAATTTGAATTGTATGGGGCAAAATGGTCGGTCTTTTTTGATGATATGGCCCAGCAGAAGGTGAAGATATTTGACGAAGGCATTGACACCAGGATCGGGGCGGACAAACAGTCATCGCAGAAATTCGAGTACAGGCCGGGGGTTGTGCTGGAGCCGGAGATCGGAAATGCACAGCCTTTGCTCAGCGAGTGCCGGTCCTTCATTGATCATATCGTAAACGGAACTCCGTACAGAAACAACGGGATGCAGGGCATATGGGCGGTCAGGATGTGCGAGCTGTCCGAAGAATCCGCCAGGAAGGGCAGGGAGATGTACTTTGAATGATCAGTTCTACAAGCATCCCAATGCGATAGTCGAGTCCTCCAGGATCGGCAGAGGAACAAAAGTATGGGCGTTTTCACATGTGCTGAAAGGCGCGGTGATAGGAGACAACTGCAACATCGGGGAGGGATGCTTTATAGAGAACGACGTTGTCATCGGCAGCAACGTGGTTGTCAAAAACAATATTTCCGTCTGGGACGGAATCACGATAGAAAATAATGTCTTCCTCGGCCCGAACGTGGTGTTGACGAATGATTTTCTCCCGCGGGCGAAAAAGCCTTTCACCCCCGGGAAGATACTCATAAAACAGGGGGCGAGCATCGGGGCGAATGCAACGATCATCTGCGGCGTTACAATCGGTGAATATGCGATGGTCGGGGCCGGTTCCGTTGTAACGAAAGACGTGCCTTCCTATTCGCTCGTCTACGGCAACCCCGCAAGGTTCATATCGTGGATATGTGAATGCACGAACAAACTGGATTTTGATGACGAGACCGAATGCGGGTGCGGGAGAAAGTACAGGAAAGTCAGTGACAACACAATAAGGCGGATATAGGAATTTGAATATGAAAATTCTCGTAACAGGCGGTGCAGGCTTCATAGGTTCGCATACAGTGGACAGGCTGCTCCGGGAAGGTTATAAAGTCAGAATCCTCGATAACCTCCAGAAGCCCGTTCATTTAAAAGGCAGGCCCGATTATATTCCTGACGGGGTGGAATTCATCCTTGGGGACGTAAGGGACAGGGCCGTCCTTGAGAATGCGCTGGAGGATGTGGATGCCGTTTATCATTTCGCGGCATACCAGGACTATCTCCCGGATTTCAGCACCTACTTTCATGTAAACTGTGTCGGCACAGCGCTTATTTACGAGATCATTGTTGAAAAAAAACTGCCCGTAAGGAAGGTCATAGTCGCATCATCACAGGCAGTGCTGGGAGAGGGCCTGTACAGGTGCCCGGATCACGGGGAGATGATACCCGATATCCGCCTCGAGGAACAGCTTGCAAAGGGTGACTGGGAGCATCACTGTCCTCACTGCGGTAAATACATGAAACACCTGCCCACACCGGAGTCAGGGACCAATCCACAGAACCAGTACGCAATGTCCAAGCATACCCAGGAAATGACGGCAATCAACCTGGGGAAGAGATACGGTATACCATCTGTTGCCATGCGTTATTCCATTGTCCAGGGGCCCAGGCAGTCTTTTTATAATGCATATTCCGGCGCAATGAGGATATTCGCCCTCCATCTGTATTTCGGCAAACCGCCGGTTATCTATGAAGACGGGATGCAGTTGAGGGACTATGTGAACTATCGTGACGTTGTCGAGGCGAACATAAAGGTGCTGCATGACGACAGGGCGAATTATCAGGGCTTTAACGTGGGAGGCGGCAGGGAGTATACGGTGGTCGACTTCTACAGGAAGATGGAGCAGGTGACCGGCAAACACATGGAGCCGGTTATTGCGCAGTATTACCGCTACGGCGACACGAGGCACATATTCTCGGATATAGGCAGACTCAAATCGCTCGGGTGGAAACCGGCATTTTCCGTTGAGGACAGTATAGGGGAGTACTGGGAGTATCTCAGCAGCCGTACCGACATAGAGGACATTCTGGATTATGCGGAAAAGACCATGAAGACCATGGGTGTCGTGAGGCGGGTGAGGAAATGAAGGCGTTTCTGCTTGCCGCCGGTAAAGGCACGCGCTTGCGGCCGCTGACACTGCATACCCCGAAATGCCTCGTGCCTGTCGGCGGGAGACCGCTGATCGAGTACTGGTTTGATCTTTTCGAGATCCACGGAATAGACGAGATACTGATAAACACCTCGCATCTGGCTGGAAAAGTCAGGGACTATATAGCTGAAAACTCAAGAGGTATCAAAATAAAACTTACGTTCGAGGAGACTCTTCTCGGGAGCGGTGGTACAATAAAGAAGAACTGGGACTTTGTCAGTGCAGAGGAGTCTTTTTTCATCTTTTATGCCGACAACCTCACAAACATTGACCTGGACAAGATGGCCGGATTCCATGATGAAAAGAAAATGGACGTTACACTGGCGCTTTTCAAGGTGCCCAATCCCCGGGAATGCGGGATTGTTGAACTGGATGAAGATTCAACGGTTGTTTCGTTTGCCGAGAAACCGGAAAATCCTGTTTCGGACACCGCGTTTGCGGGTATTATGCTGAGCACGCGGGCACTGGCCGGTTTTTTCCCCGATAAAGACATATTCGACCTCGGTTATGATGTGCTTCCGCGCCTCGCCGGCCGTGCAGCGGGATATATTACAGGCGACTATCTGCTTGATATAGGGACACGCGAAAAACTGCACCGGGCGGAGGAAGACATCAAAAACAATAGATTCCGCGTAATGATGAACGGAGCGGCACGATAAAATGATTATTTCACAGACACCTTTGAGAATAAGCTTTGTGGGCGGCGGTACGGACCTGAAGTCTTTCTATCACCGGGAAGCCGGAATGGTTATCAGCGCGGCAATAGATAAATATGTTTACGTGATAGTCAAGGAAAGGTTTGATGACAGGATATACATCAATTATACCCGCAAAGAGAGGGTTGATGATGTCTCGGAGATAAAACACGACCTGGTCAGGGAGGCAATGAAAAAGGCGGGTGTGACAAGGGGTATCGAGATAACGACCCTTGCGGACATCCCGTCCGAGGGTTCCGGCCTGGGCTCTTCAAGCAGTATAGCGGTGGGTCTTTTAAACGCCCTGTACATTTTTGCCGGCAATCAGGTCACGCCGGAACAGATAGCAAGGGAGGCATGCGAGATCGAGATCGACATCTGCAAAAAACCCATCGGCAAGCAGGACCAGTATATAGCGGCATACGGCGGTCTGAACAAGATAACGTTTTACCCGGATGAGTCCGTGACTGTATCAAGACTGCCGATCTTCAACAGCGACCTTCTGAAATTCGGCTCCCACCTTCTGCTTTTCTATACGAACAAGACGAGAAAGGCGGACCTGATACTCACAAAACAGAAAAAAGGGACGGAGAACAAACGCGAAACCCTGAGGGCCATGAGAGACCTTGTCCCGGGCCTGGAGAACTTCCTTGTGCGCGGCAAATTCGACAAGCTCGGCAGCCTTCTCCATGAAAACTGGCTCCTGAAAAAAACCCTGGTTGATACCATCTCGAATCCTGATATCGATGATATGTATGAAAGGGCGATGGATGCCGGCGCGCTGGGGGGCAAAGTATGCGGGGCGGGTGGCGGAGGTTTTCTCCTGTTGTATGTGAAGAAGGGCAGGCAGGATGCGGTCAGGGCGGCGTTGAAGGACTACCGCGAGCTTCCCTTTATGCTGGATTCATACGGAACAAGGATAATCTTCAATGTGAGGAGCTATTCGACGAAGTAAGCGCTTGATTTGTATAAACCTTAATGTGGCATAAACGTGCAGGGGAGTCCGCCGTAAAACCTCCGGACTCCCCTGCTCCGCCGCGGGTGTTTTTACGCCACTGCAAGGTAAAGTAAACCTTAATGTTGCATAAAGCTGGCAGGAGAGTCCGCCGTAAAACCTTTATAAAGCGATAGGATATCGGAAATATGTCTCTGTTGCAGGACATAACGGAGAGTGAAATTCCAAAAGACGGCAATATGCCGTGCGGGATATGTCCTGAAGGTATCGCAGATAAAGCTTTTCCGCCGGACTCCCCTGCCGGCGGGCGGCATTTTTATGCCACTGTAAGGTAAACGCCAAGTGATAACATGAAACAGAAATTCAGCCTGCAATACCTGGCGCAGTTGAAAGACCTGCTGGACGTCTTTCCGCATGAACGCTTCGAGGAAATCGCACAGGCGCTGCTGTCCGCATATCATGATGAAAGGCAGGTATTCATAATGGGCAACGGCGGCAGCGGGGCCACGGCGTCGCATTTTGTCTGTGACATAAACAAGGGAAGCTGCCTGGACCTGGAGAAGCGCTTCAGGGTCATCTGCCTGAACGACAACATGCCGAGCATCCTGGCCTATGCCAATGACCTGTCCTATGACAGGATTTTCGTGGAGCCCCTGAAAAATTTTCTCCGTCCCCGGGATGTCGTCATCGGCATCTCCGGCAGCGGCAATTCGGAAAACGTGCTCCTTGCGGTTTCTTATGCAAAGGAAAAGGGCGCACTGACCATCGGCCTGTCCGGCTTTGACGGAGGCAGGCTGGCCCGGATAGTGGATATCCCCCTTGTGGCTGCCGTCAGTGACATGCAGAAAGTCGAGGATGTTCATATGATAGTGGTTCACATGCTGATGCAGTATCTCTGCGGCGCCCTGGATGCGGGCTAACCCTGATGTTGCATAAACGGGCGGGAGAGTCCGCCGTAAAACCTTTATAGAGCGATGGGATATCGGAAATATGTCCCTGTTGCAGGACTTAACGGAGAGTGAAATTCCAAAAGACGTTGATATGCCCTGCGGGATATGTCCTGGATGTATCGCAGATAAAGCTTTTCCTCCGGACTCTCCTGCCCGCAGGCGGTGTTTTTATGCAACTGTAAGGTTACTGCACCTGTGAAAGGTTGAAATACAATTACATGACGGATGACATGAATTTATTGATGGTCAGGCATGGGGAGATTCTTTCCAATGTAAAGAAAATATACGCCGGAAGGAGCGGGGAGGGCTTGACCGCAAAGGGGCTCGCACAGGCACGGGAAGTCGCGGAAAGATTGAGCCGCCGTGATGTGCATGCCCTGTATTCAAGCCCGATCCGGAGGGCGGTCCAGACAGCGCAGATAATAGGGGAGGCGATCGGCCTGGAGCCCGTGACGGAGTATGCATTCCGGGAAATGGAGATGGGCCCGTGGGAGGGGATGTCCGAGGATGATATTGCCAGGCTGTATCCCGAAGAGTGGCGCATGTGGCGGGACAGGCCTGCTGAACTGAAGCTGCCGGGAAGGGAAACGCTGGATGAACTCCTGAAACGGGTTCTGACGGGGGTTCAGGGCATAGGCCGGAGCATGGCGGGACGCACAGTCGTGGTCGTCACGCATGTGGCGGTGATAAGGGTGTTGCTGCTCCGGCACGAAGGGAAGAGCCTTAATCTCTATAAAAAGATACACGTGCCCAACGCGGGGATTTTTGAAATAAGTTTACCTTGATCTTGCATAAACGTGCAGGGGAGTCCGCCGTCGGTGTTTTCATGCAGCTGTAAGGTTACGGATGGATGTGTTATTCCGGCCGGAAGGAAAATCCTGCAAGTCCTTGTTTATAACGAAAAATCAAGTATTCCACTCACGTCGAAACGGCATCCCGGATTGTTTATTAACACCCGTAACCGGGGGGTGCCCGAATTGCAGATTCTGCTTGCAATTATTTTTCAAATCAGGCATAATTTGAAGCTATTTGATTATAAGATGTTTTTATCTGAAGAGGACGAGAGTGAATTCCGCCGGATTTATTAAATTTGAAAACAGAAATGAAGGGTTCAGCCGGCTCGGCCTTGCCCTTCTCCTGCCGTTTGTCATTCTTGTGGGGGCTTACGTGGTTTATCAACTGTTCCTTATTCCCGGGCCCGTGGTCCGGGGGATAGAGGCCTTTGATTATCTGCCCCTTGATAAAACCGTTAAGCTTCAGACCGGGAACGTGGTCTCCATAGACATATCGGTGTACCAGGACGGCAGAAAGGTTGAATTGTTGAAGGATGCCCCTGATGCGGCCGAGAAGTCATACACACTGCGGATAAGGCCGAAAGACCTGAAATTGAAAGACGGCCGGGCAATCACTGTTATAACAGCCGGGTCGGGCATCCTGAAAAAGGCTGAATATAACATCACATCTTTGATCGATACGGTTCCGCCGGATCTTCAGGTGGCAAGGGCCCCTTCGGTTATTTACCAGGGCGGCGGAGGATTTGCTGTGCTGAGGGCCGCGGATGCCGATTCCGTGTTTATTGAGATTGCGGGCAGGACACCCTCGGGGGAGGAACAGGCTTTCAGGAGATTCAGGGCATATGCGGTGGCGGACTCACGGCCTGAACAGGCTGATGAGGAGCCGGGGCAGGCGGCGGGCGGTTACCTTGAAAAAGAGGAATCGACCTACTGCGTGTTTTTCCCCGCGCCTTTTGACATCAAAAGAGACAGTGTTTTTTATGCCGTGGCAGAGGACCCTGCCGGCAACCGCTCTGTAAAGGCGCTCCCGACGAGACTGATAATGAAGAAATACAGGTCTTCATCAATTCGTATCAATGATAATTTCATCAGGACCGTTATTGCGCCTTTGTTAAATGAGACGGATATAACGGATCCTGAGGCATCTTTCAGGATGGTAAATGAAGAATGGAGAAAAAACAGCGAAAAGAGGCTTATCGAAATTGCCGGCAGGACGGAACCGGAAATTCTCTGGGATGGCCCTTTCCTGCAGTTGAAGAACAGCAAGGTAATGGCTGTGTACGGAGACAGGAGAACATATTATTATAATAAAAAAGCCGTCAGCAAAAGCGTACATCTCGGCTATGACCTTGCCTCATTCGCCCGTGCGCCGGTTGAGGCCGCCAATACGGGTGTTGTAAGGTTTGCCGGGAAGCTCGGTATCTTCGGCAATGCCGTAATAATCGACCACGGGCTTGGGCTCATGAGCCTGTACGGGCACATGTCGGAGATAATGGCTCATGAAGGCCAGGCGGTCAGGAAAGGTGATATAATAGGAAAGACCGGCGCTACAGGGCTTGCAGGCGGCGATCATCTTCATTTCGGAGTGCTCATAGGCGGTTATGAGGTCTCTCCCCTTTACTGGTGGGACCCCCGGTGGATAAAGACGAATGTAACGGACTATCTGCCTTAAAGTTGCATGCACGGGCAGGGGAATCAGCCGGAAAAAGCTTTGCCCCCCAGAGGCGGGAGAGTAAGGAAACACGATTTATGCTGCTGTTATTCCCAACAGGATTTATAAAGCGACCGGACGCTGGAAATAGGTCTTTGCTGCAAATGAAAACGCAACTATACCTTGTTTGCATGAACCGGGCGGATTTTCATGCCCGCCGGCGATATTCTATGCCACGGCAAGGCATAACCAGATAAAATTAAAGAGACAGAGGTGAGGTAAGTAAACAATGGACAGACAGGTAACAAAACACGAAGTGCCTTCCTATGATATTGTGGAAGAGAAAATCAAAGAGATAGACGGCTCTATCATCGTGCTTCGTATTTTCTATATCTTTATGCATATTGCCTTTAAATTCCAACTGATAAAGAACGACAAGCTGTGTTCGGTTGTGATTCCCAGGAAACTGCTTGAGGGCCTGAAGGCCAGGAACTCCATGCTTGAGGATGAACTCAACAGGATACTGGATTCATCCCTGCAGCAGGCCGACTGCTGGAATAAAGTATGATTAAACCGGTTTTCCGCCCGGAGGCATAATTGCCCTTGTTATGACTTAAATCATGGATTTAGGTCGTATCGTCATGTAGTATATAAATAAAAGCTGCAAAGATCCGGCCCGGAGGCCCGTCTGTGTCCCTCCCACGGGCCAACGCGCAACGGGGGAGGGCATTTATACAAATCCGGAGGGTATCCCCTTGCAGACAATAACCCTTTAATGTTGCATAAGCCGGCAGGGGAGTCCGGCGGGCGGTGTTTTTTATGCGGCTTGTAAGCTAACGATAAAGGGGTGATTATGTTCAAGAACGAATGCCCGGGCAGCAATGAAATAAAACAGCCGAAGCCCGAGGACATAAAGTGCCGTTACTGCGGGGCCGACATAGAGATATGGAGCGATGAGACGGAGACCAAGTGCAGGTCGTGCGGAAAGGTCAATACACGCGAGATGGGCCCCTCGTGTCTGGACTGGTGCGCCTTTGCAAAGGAATGCATAGGCGAGGAAAAGCTCAGGAGGATTAAGGCCGGCATTAAAAGCCTCAATTAATCTCTTTCTTCCGGTTTCTCATCCTCGGGTTGTTCCTGTTTCCGCTCATCCTGAGGCTTCTTCCTGCTGAGGAGCCTTGATGCCCATATTCCAGCCTCGTAGAGTATGATTATCGGAACAGCCATGAGTGTCTGGTTGAACGCATCGGGCGTGGGGGTCAGCACCGCAGCGACAACGAATGCTATGAGCACGGCGTATTTCCTGTTTTCCGCGAGGAACCCGGGTGTTACAATCCCCATCTTTGTAAGAAAGACCACAACAACCGGCAGTTCGAAGATGGCCCCGAATGCCAGGATGAATTTCAGGGAGAAGTCTATATACTTGCCGACCGAAATCATCGGCTGAAGGTTTTCCGTCTTGTATGTAAGCAGGAAGTTCATTGCGAACGGAAGGATTATAATAAAACAGAAAAGCGCGCCTGCCGAAAAGAGCACGCTTGTCGTAAGGACAAACGGCAGGGCGTACTTCCTTTCATGCTCCAGGAGGCCGGGGGCTATGAATCTCCATGTCTCATAAAAAACCAGCGGTGAGCTGATTATGAATGCGCTGATGAAAGATATCTTTATGTGCATCCACAACGCCTCAGCCGGAGCAAGAAACACGAGACTGATGTCAGGATTTTTTGTTGGAATCATGGTTACATAAGGACTCTCGAAGGAGAATTTCAGCGTGCTGTGCAGCGGCGAGGTCAGCAGGCGGAAGATATATTCGGAGAAATAGAAGGAGGCGCCGAAGGCTATGATTATAAAAGTGAGGGATACCAGCATCCTGCTTCTTAATTCACTGAGATGTTCCGTAATGGGCGCCTTATCCATCCCTGTCCGTTTCTTTGTCTTTTTTGCCTGTTTTCCCGTCGCCCCCTGAACTCTTGCGGCCTGATTCATCACCGCCGGTTTCCCCGGTGTTTTCCTCCTCTATCCTGCCGAGATTGCTCTCAATGGACTTGTATATGCTTTCCTCAAGGGATGCCTTTGTCTTTTTTATTTCTTCCGCTGCATCCGCTGCCCCGGCTTCCTCGAAGGACTCTTTGACGCCGCGCATGGCCGCCTTCAGCTCTCTCATCCCCTTTCCGAGCGTCCTGCCGAGTTCGGGAAGCTTTTTGGGACCGAATACCAGGAAGGCGACAATGAAGATCAGGATCAGCTCCTGTGTTCCGAGATCAAACATGTTTAAAGTCCATCACAGGCTATTTGCATTATTTGCCGTACAGCGGTTGAAAATTACCGGCAGGCTCCCTGCATGTTCATGCAGCCTCAATGTTAAAACAATTACTTGTTTGAGTGTTTTCAGTCACTCTGTATCGACAGCGCCGAACTGTTGCTTTGAAACCTGTTTTACATTGAAAATATCAGAAAGACTCTCAAGGTGTCAATTTAGGAGACTTTGTGCCCGGAATCCAATGCCGAATTTTACTCTTGACCTTAGTTCAGGGTTTGCCATAAACTTTATAATCCGTAAATAAATCTGAATCTCACGGGAGGAGATCATGTTTGAAGGTTCGATAGTTGCAATAGTGACACCGTTTAAAGGCAATAAACTGGATGAAAAGGCCCTGGCGGACCTCATAGAGTGGCATATCGCCTCGGGCACAAATGCCATAGTGCCGTGCGGCACGACCGGCGAGTCCGCCACCCTTGAATACGAGGAACACTACAGGGTGATAGAGCTTACCATACAGGCTGTCGGGGGCAGGGTTCCCGTCATTGCCGGCACAGGGGCCAATTCAACGCAGGAGACCATTGTAATGACCCGCAGGGCGAAAGAGCTGGGGGCGGACGGCGCGCTCCTTGTGGTACCCTATTACAACAAGCCCACCCAGGAAGGTCTCTACAGACATTACAGGGCGGTTGCCGAGGCCGTGGACATCCCCATAGTCCTTTATAATGTGCCGGGCCGCACGGCACTGAACATGTCGCCCGCGACGGTTGAAAGGCTCGCTGATATAAAAAATATAGTCGCCATCAAGGAAGCCAGCGGGAACATGGCGCAGGCAGGAGAGATAATACGCCTCTGCGGCGACAGGATAACCGTGCTCTCCGGCGATGATTTCACGACCTTCCCGTTAATGGCCCTCGGGGGAAAGGGGGCCATATCCGTTTCAGCCAATGTTGCGCCCGCGGATGTATCCGCCATGTGCAGGGCGATGCTGCAGGGCGATATGGAAGAGGCCAGGAGACTGCATTTCAGGCTTGAGCCGTTGAACAGGGGTATGTTCATCGAGACCAATCCCATACCCGTGAAGACGGCTCTCGCCATGATGGGAAAGATACATGAGGAACTGAGGCTGCCCCTGTGCCCGATGGACAGCGGCAACAGGGAGAAACTGAGGAAAATCCTTACGGATTACGGGTTGGAAGTGAAGTCGGGCTGATTCCCGCAGCTTGATTAATAAACTTCTTTTTGTTATAAAATAAAAGAAAAGAAGGAGTGCCTGCCTTGTTTGTGATAAGAATAAAAACTTATTCCGACATTCGAGAATCAGGGAGCCAGCGAAAGACAAGTGTTGTGCGCCCGTAAGGGAATATGCCTGATCTTTCTTTCAAGGCGCCCACCTGTTTGCACAGGGATTCAAGTTTTATTCTACACGGCAAGGTGGGTATTTTTATATCGCAGATGCGGGACCGGAACCGATTTTTATCACCCGCTTTGACAGTTAAAACTTGACAAGGTATGGAAAACCATAAAGATAACACACAGATTTCAGGACTTCACAGAAAACGCTTAACTTCTCCGGCTGCCTTTAAAACCGGTATGTTACGGGAGAATTCCGGCGGGGTTAATCTCAAATTTTCAAAGATGTCTCGCGAGTTTGTCATGCCGTCCTTGTAAGATTCCTTTCTGTCATAAGCCGTTCAAGGTTGCCGCACTCTGCGTCGGGGGGGACCAGGTAATAACCCTGGTAATGAAATGGAACTATTCAAATCAGACAGAAGGGCGCCCCTTGCCTGGAGGATGCAGCCTGAGAATCTGGACGAGTTTGTCGGTCAGACACATATCCTGGGCCCCGGAAAGCCGCTGAGGGAGGCCATTGAAAGAGACTCCATCGTCTCTCTCATACTCTACGGGCCGCCCGGCACCGGAAAGACCGCCCTCGCCCGTATAATAGCCGGAAAAACCGGGGCATTTTTCATATCGTTAAATGCCGTTACATCAGGAATAGCCGATATTAAGGCGGCGCTGAAAAATGCGGGGAAAAGGGACAGGACCATCCTGTTTATTGATGAAATCCACAGGTTCAACAAGCTCCAGCAGGACGCCCTGCTGCCCGATGTGGAAAGCGGCAGTGTAACGCTTATCGGGGCCTCGACACACAACCCGTTTTTCTCCATTATACCCGCTCTGTCTTCAAGGTCCATGATATTCCAGTTTTTCCCTTTAAGCGGGGATGACATAAAACTCCTGCTTGAAAGGGCTCTGCACGACAGGGAAAGGGGAATCGGAGGATACGGTATAAGGGCGGAGCCGGATGCCCTTGACTTTATCGCCGCTGTTTCGGAAGGGGATGCGAGAAAGGCATTGAATACCCTTGAAATGGGTGTTTTTATCATAAAAAGCAGGAACCTGCCGTGCTATGATGTGGCTCTGGCAAAAGAGGTGCTGCAGAAAAAATCGCTTTATTACAGCGAGGACGAACGTTATGACACCATATCAGCCTTTATAAAGAGCATGCGCGGCGGAGACCCCGACGCGGTCCTGTACTGGCTGGCAAAGATGATAGAGGCGGGTGAAGACCCCCTTTACATAGCCCGGAGGATTATCATCTGCGCCTCCGAGGACGTCGGCAATGCAGACCCCCGCGCGCTCCAGGTGGCGGTTGCGGCAATGCATGCAGTGGAATCAATCGGTATGCCAGAGGGCCGCATCCCGCTGTCGCAGGCGGCGATATACACAGCAATGGCGCCCAAGAGCAATGCCTCGTACACAGGCATTGAAAACGCCCTCTCCAGCGTCAGGCAGGAGAAGCTTACGCCCGTACCCGCCCATTTAAAGAGCGCTGGGTACAAGGGAGCGTCGCGCTTGGGGGCGGGCATCGGATACAAGTATCCGCATGATTATAAAGGACAAAGTATAAACCAGCAATACATGACAGAGGACAAGACTTTCTTTTTTCCGTCCGAGGAAGGCTACGAAAAAATCTTCAAGAAAAGGCTATGTGAAAGGAGGAGCAGATAATGAATGGCACAGTGAATATCCTTGTTATTCTGATAGCAGGGCTCGTTGTCGGTTTTGTTTCGTCGCTCATGTACTATAAAGTAAGTTCGAGTAAAAAATTGAAAGAAGTGGAGGAAAAGGCCAGGAATGTCTTACTGGAAGCCGAGAGAGAGGCGAATTCCATTAAAAAAGAGTCACTGCTTGAAGCCAAGGATACAAACCTTCGTTTGAAGACAGAGGCCGAGAGAGAGCTGAAAGAACGCCGTGCGGAGTTGAACCAGCTTGACAGGAGGCTCAGGCAGAGGGAGGAGATGTTCGACCGCAAGCTTGAACAGCTTGACAAGAGGGAGTACCACTTCAGCAGAAAGGAACGGGAACTTAACAACAGGGAAAAGGCGATACAGGAGAAAGAACGCAGCTGTGAGGCGATTCTGAACAAACAGAAAGAGGTGCTGGCACGCATATCGGGCATGAGTGTGGAGGATGCAAGAAAGGAGCTTTTCAGGAGGGTTGAGGAGGAATCGAAATTTGAAGCCGCAAAGATTGCAAAACGGATCCAGGACGAGGCCCTCGAGGCCGCGGACAGAAAGTCCAAGGAGATACTGAGCCTTGCCGTTCAGAGGTATGCGGGTGAATATGTGAGCGACAATACCATCTCCACTGTGAGCCTTCCCGGTGACGAGATGAAGGGAAGAATCATAGGAAGAGAGGGGAGAAATATAAGGGCGCTTGAAGCCGCGACAGGGGTTGAGTTCATTATAGACGACACCCCGGAGACGGTCCTGCTGTCGTGTTTCGACCCTGTAAGGAGGGAGATAGGCAGGATAGCGCTGGAGCGGCTTATAAGCGACGGGAGAATACATCCCACCCGTATCGAGGAGGTCGTGGCGAAAGTCACCAGGGAAATCAACGCAACCATAAAAGAGGAAGGCGAAAAGGCGGTCTTCGACCTCGGCCTGCACGGCATACACCCCGAGCTGGTGAAGCTGATCGGAAGGCTTAAGTACAGGACATCGTACGGCCAGAATGTGCTTCAGCATTCCAGGGAGGTCGCCTATCTTGCAAGCATAATGGCCGGCGAGTTGCGGGTGGATATAAGGCTTGCAAAGAGGGCCGGCATCCTTCACGACATAGGCAAGGCCGTGGACCATGAGATTGAAGGCTCGCACCAGGCGATAGGCGCGGATATGGCCAAGAAATACGGGGAAAACTTTAAAGTGGTCAACGCCATCCGGGTCCACCACGGCGAAGGCGACCCTGCCACGGTGGAGGCATCGCTTGTGGCGGCGGCTGATGCGCTTTCCGCAGCGAGGCCGGGTGCAAGAAAAGAGACCCTTGTGGATTACCTGAAACGTGTCGAGAAGCTGGAGGAGATAGCCACGTCATTCGACGGGGTGAACAAGTCCTATGCAATCCAGGCGGGCAGGGAAGTGAGGATCATTGTAAAACCCGAGACCGTTAATGATGAACTTTCCGCCCAGATATCGCGGGACCTGGCCAAGAAGATCGAGGAGGAGCTTACCTATCCGGGCCAGATCAAGGTCACGGTGATCAGGGAGTCCAGGTACGTGGAGTATGCAAAGTAAACCTTTACCTTAATGTTGCACAAGCCGGCAGGGGAGTCCGGCGTAAAACCTTTATAAAGCGATGGGATATCGGAAATATGTCTTTATTGCAGGACGTAACGGAGAGTGAAATTCCATAAGGATGTCGATAAGCCGTGCGGAATATGTCCTGAAGGTATCGCAGATAAAGCTTTTCCGCCGGACTCCCCTGCCCGCGGGCGGCATTTTTATGCAACTGTAAGGTTAATGCAGACGTAAAAACCGGCGGCTTCAATCTCATTGTAAGGCTGACCCGGTACCGGTGATGCATATACCATGGAAGTAATCGTTGCAATGAGCGGCGGGGTTGATTCATCCGTTGCCGCATATCTGCTTAAACAGCAGGGATACAGGGTAACCGGCCTGAGTTTCGAGCTGTGGGACAGGAGGGATACGGCAAACTCAAATACATGCTGTTCCGTCAGGACGATAGGCATTGCAAAATCAGTGGCGAAGAAACTCGGCATCGAGCATTACACGGTGGATGTAAGGGATTCCTTCTACCGTCATGTAATCGAGGATTTCTGCACATCGTATATCAGTGGAACGACCCCGAATCCCTGCATCCTGTGCAACAAGCACATAAAATTCGATTTCCTCCTCAGGAAGGCCGCCGAAACCGGCGCCGGATATATTGCCACGGGTCATTACGCCCGGACCGAGTCGGCGCCGGGCGCTGACATGGAAGAGCGCATGTCCCTGCTTAAAAAGGGCATTGACGAGAGGAAGGACCAGTCCTACGTGTTGTACGTGATGAAGCAGGAGGAGCTTTCCAGGGCCATTTTCCCCCTCGGGGGGATGAAGAAGCAGGAGACGCGCCGGATCGCCCGGCAGCTCGGCCTTTCAACGGCCCTGAGGGCCGAAAGCCAGGAGATATGCTTTGTCGGCGGCGACAACTACGCGGATTTCATAAAGAGTTTTTCACCCGAGGCCCTCAGGCCGGGTCCGGTAGTGGATACGTCCGGCAAAGTCCTCGGTGAACACAGGGGGATTGCATTTTATACCATTGGGCAGAGAAAAGGCCTGGGGACGGCATCGCTTCAGCCCCGTTATGTGACTGCAATCGACAGGGAAAGCAACACTGTTATTGTTGGGTCAAGGGAGGATGCCATGAGAAGCAAGTTTAAAGTAAAGGAACTGAACTGGATATCCATGCCCCCGCCCGCGGAACCGTTCAGGGCACATGTCAGGATACGTTCAACCATGAGGGAGATGCCGGCAACCGTAACTCCTGATAACGGCGCCGTGGTTACCGTTGAATATGATGAGCCGCAGTGGGCGCCCGCACCGGGACAAAGCGCTGTTTTTTATCATGGAGACGTGGTGATCGGCGGCGGGATAATCGAGTATGTTCCGCCGGATGCCTGAGTCCCGGCGTGGGTGATTTCCTATTTAATTTTTTGCCGTTTCAGTGTATACTTATGGAGAAATGCCCAGGTACAGGATAGGATGCAGCGGATTTTTATATGATTCATGGAAGGGACCGTTTTATCCTGAGGACCTTCCGCATAAGAAATGGCTGTCTTTCTACATGGAAAAGTTCAACACTGTTGAACTGAATGTCACCTTCTACAGACTGCTGAAAAAAGAGGCGTTTGAACGGTGGTATAAAGAGACCCCGCATGACTTCACTTTCTGCCTGAAAGGCAGCCGCTTTATATCACATGTCAAGAAACTCAAGGATGTTGAGCTTCCCCTGGCGACATTTTTCAATGCCACGGCCCCCCTCCTGGAAAAGCTGGAAGTCGTTCTCTGGCAACTGCCCCCGAACCTGAAGCTGAACATGAAGAACCTTGAGGAATTCGTGGAGAACCTCAAGCAGTATCCTGTCCGCCATGTCTTTGAATTCAGGCACAAAAGCTGGCTTTCCAAGAAGGTCTTCAGCCTGCTGTCAGCCTCCAACATCGCCGTATGCATGGCGGACTGGCCCCACTTCATCGACGAATTGCCCCTGACCGCGGACTTTGTATACATGCGCAGGCACGGCGAGGGCGGCAGCTATGCGACAAACTACACGACGGAGCAGTTGAAGAAAGACGCAAAAAGAATAAAGGAATACCTGAAGATAGGCAAAGACGTATATATTTATTTTAATAACGATACATTTGCATATGCCCCGAAAAATGCACTGGAGTTAAAGGCGATTCTCGAGAGCACCATCCCCAGGAGCCTGATGCAGCAGATAGAGGCTGACACCGCCGTGCATGCGAAGGTCACATCCAGAAAAACTAAAAGCACGGGGAAAGTCGCCGCATCACGGGCCGCCAAGACAAAGACAAAAAAAACGTCCGGGAAAAAGAAATCATAACCCCCCGCTAAGATTTGCCTTTCCACATTATCAGGAACTTTCCTTATCTGAAATCAGGAATATCCCTATTTATAAAAATTCCAAATTGGTGGATAATTATTACGAATACTTAATGTTGCATAAAGCCGGCAGGAGAGTCCGGCGTAAAATCTTTATAAAGCGATGGGAGATGGGGAATATGCCGCTGTTGCGGGACTTAACGGAAGGCGAAGTTCAAAAAGACGTCGATATGCCGTGCGGAATATTCCCCGGAGGAATCGCGGAGAAAGCTTTCCCTGCGGACTCCTCTGCCCCGCCGCCGGTATTTTATGCAACTGCAAGGTTAAGCTTGATGATGTGTGAGGCTGTCGGATTCAGATGACTGCGGCCATGTTACCGGCTGCACTTGCGGTGGGGCCTGCGGAGAGTTATGGAAAAAAGATCATGTAAGAGAATACCGGTCAGCTTCGAGGTGAACTTTTACTGCGAGAATACGGAGTGCCGGGGGACCGTGACAAACCTTTCGGAGAGCGGGATGTTTATCAATACAAAAATAGAATTTCCCTTTGATCTGAATTTTGAACTTCATATGAGGCTGAACGGAAAGGTGTTAAAGACACCTGTTAAAATAAGCAGGATAGAGAGGAGGGACAACACTTACGGCGGCATAGGCGTCAGGCTTTTGGATACGCCCGAAAACTATCTGAAATTTCTGGAGAGGCTCAGATGCCGCAAGGAGGAATAAAGGGTGCAAAAGGAAACCGCTAAGGGATTAAAAGATTCCGGTCCGCAGTTCGGACGAATTGCGCTTATGAAGGGTTTCATAACAGAGGAACATCTCAGAAAGGCCCTTGCTGAACAGATGAACAGCAGGATTCCCGGCGGTGGAGGGCGCCGGCTTATAGGCGAGATTCTGTTTGAAAAGGGCTGGATAAAAGACAGGCAGATACGGATTGTTCTTGACGAACAGCGGAGGAGTGCTGCATCCCCTGAAGCCGGCAGAAAAAGGGCATTGCACACCCGTAATAAAGGAGAGACTGCAGGCTCAAAGGGCGAGATCCTAGCCGGCATGACCAAACGGCAGGTGCGGGAGATACTGTCTTCATCCCAGCCGAGAATATGGTATACGCCGGGAGAGCAGGAAGTATGGTTTTACAGGATTCCGCGCAAACAAAACATTTATTTTACTGATGACAAGGTAGAGAGTGTCAAATATCTCCATTAGGAAAATCAGAAATTTCTAAAAAAAATCCCCTGCCTATTGACAAATTTTTCCTGCCCTGATAAACTCCTAAGGTTTCCCCTCTGAGGGAAAAAACACCAACTGAATAAAGAATATAAATATTGATATTGGAGGAAAGTTGCCGACGGTCGCTCAATTAGTAAAAAACGGCAGGAAACGGATAGTCAACAAGACAAAGAGTCCTGCGCTCTCGAGATGTCCCCAGCGGAGGGGAGTGTGTACGAGGGTTTATACGACCACTCCCAAAAAACCGAACTCCGCGCTCAGGAAAGTGGCGAGGATAAGGTTGACCAACAAGATGGAAGTCACCGCATATATTCCTGGTGTCGGACACAATCTCCAGGAACATTCGATAGTTCTCATAAGAGGTGGCAGAGTAAAAGACCTCCCAGGTGTCAGGTACCATATCGTCAGAGGTGCCCTCGATACCCTTGGCGTGGCGGACCGCAGACAGGGACGGTCCAAGTACGGCGCCAAGAAACCAAAATAATTAACGGGTAAACAATTATGCCGAGAAGACGAGTAGCAGCAAAGAGAGAGATATTGCCGGATCCTATTTACAACAGCAAACTGGTGAGTAAATTCATCAACTCGATAATGAAAGACGGCGAGAAATCCGTGGCGGCCAGGATATGCTACGGCGCGTTCGATATCATAAAGGCAAAGACGGGCAACGATCCGCTGAAGGTCTTCAAGACGGCGCTGGATAATGTCAAGCCCGTGCTGGAGGTGAAATCGAGACGTGTCGGCGGCGCCACTTACCAGGTGCCCGTTGATATAAGACCGCAGAGAAGAATAGCGCTGGCGTTCAGGTGGATTATAGGCTTTGCGCAGAAACGCGGAGAGCGGACAATGAAAGAGAAGCTGGCCGGCGAACTGATGGACGCGGCCAATAAGACGGGCGCATCCATAAAGAAGAGGGAAGACACCCACAGGATGGCCGAGGCAAACAAGGCATTTGCCCATTACAGGTGGTAAAGAGAAAAGATGACGGATATTTCACTGAAAAATACAAGAAACATAGGCATTATGGCCCATATTGATGCGGGAAAGACCACGGTGACGGAGCGCATCCTCTATTACACCGGTGTTACGTACAAGATGGGCGAGGTGCATGAAGGCACGGCCGTCATGGACTGGATGGTGCAGGAGCAGGAAAGGGGTATCACTATCACGTCGGCCGCCACCACGTGCTTCTGGAAAGGCAACCGTATCAACATAATCGACACGCCCGGCCATGTTGACTTTACAATTGAGGTTGAACGCTCCCTCAGGGTGCTTGACGGTGCCGTGGCCCTGTTTGACGCCGTTGCAGGGGTGGAGCCCCAGTCGGAGACCGTCTGGAGGCAGGCGGACAAATACAAGGTCCCCAGGATAGCCTTCATAAACAAAATGGACAGGATGGGCGCCGATTTCGTCATGTGCGTCAATTCCATGATCGAAAGACTCGGTGCAACGCCGGTTCCCGTGCAGATCCCGATAGGCAAGGAGGACGCCTTCAGGGGTCCCGTCGACCTTGTCGACATGAAGGCATACCTGTATGACGATGAAACCCTCGGGGCGAAATTTGTCGAGGCGGACATCCCCCGGGAATTTCTGCCGCAGGCCCTTGAATACAGGGAGAAGATGCTGGAGGCGCTTGCCGATTTCGACGACGTTATAATGGAAAAGTATCTCGCCGGGGAGGAGATCGGGGCGGATATCATAAATGCCGCCCTGAGAAAAGGGACGATCGAGCTCAGGATAACGCCCGTCCTCTGCGGTTCCGCATTCAAGAACAAGGGCGTGCAGCAGCTCCTTGACGCCATAGTCGAATACCTCCCGTGTCCCACGGACGTCCCCCCGGTGCGCGGGATAGAGCCGGATACAGGCAGGGAGACCGTAAGAAAGGTATCCGACAGCGAGCCCTTCTCAGCAATAGCATTCAAGATAATGACCGATCCGTTTGTCGGGCAGCTGACCTTTCTCAGGGTCTATTCAGGCACGATATCGGCAGGCTCGTATGCATATAACTCAACCAAGGATGTAAAGGAGCGCATAGGCAGGCTGCTCCAGATGCATGCCAACAAGAGAGAAGACATCAAGGAAGCGGGGGCGGGAAATATCGTTGCCGCCGTTGGTCTGAAGAACACCCTTACGGGTGATACGCTCTGTGACGCTAACCATCCCATTATCCTCGAATCCATGGAATTCCCCGAACCCGTCATATCTGTTGCGATAGAGCCGAAGACAAAGGCCGACCAGGAGAAACTCTCGGTCTCGCTCGGCAAGCTCGCACAGGAGGACCCCTCCTTCAAGGTTTCATATGATGAAGAGACGGGACAGACGATAATCTCGGGCATGGGAGAACTCCACCTTGACATAATAGTCGACCGCCTCCTGAGGGAGTTTAAAGTGGGTGCAAACGTGGGCAAGCCCCAGGTTGCCTTCAGGGAGACGATCAGGCAGAAGGCCACGGCAGAGGGCAAGTTCGTAAGGCAGTCCGGCGGCCGCGGCCAGTACGGCCATGTCTGGATCGAGCTGGAGCCGCTGGAGCCCGGAGCCGGTTTTGAATTCGTCAATAAAATCGTCGGCGGCGTCATCCCCAGGGAATATATATCCGCGGTTGAAAAGGGCGTCAGGGAAGCGCTTGAAAGCGGCGTGCTCGCGGGATATCCGGTTGTTGATGTCAGGGTTACACTGTACGACGGTTCGTACCACGAGGTCGACTCATCAGAGATGGCCTTCAAGATAGCCGGTTCAATGGCGGTAAAAAACGCGGCTGCAAAAGCAAAGGCCGTGCTCCTGGAGCCGATTATGGGAATAGAAGTCGTCACCCCCGAGGAATACATGGGGGAGGTTATAAGCGACCTGAATTCCAGAAGGGGCCGGATACAGACCATGAACCAGAGGGCCAAGGTGCGGGTAATCACTGCGCAGGTCCCGCTTTCCTCAATGTTCGGTTATGCCACCGACCTGAGGTCGAAGACACAGGGCCGCGCCACCTATACAATGCAGTTTTCGCACTATGAAGAAGTGCCGAAGAATATTTCCGAGGAGATTGTAACAAAGGTACGGGGAGGATAGAACACGGTTATTGAGTGATTAAGTAATCGGGTCAACAAGGCCGGTATGAACCGCAACGGAAAATTTTCTCAGTGATTCGATGACTTATTTAACTTAAGCTCTAAAAAGCAGGAGGCAGAGATGGCGAAGGCAAAATTTGAGAGAGTAAAGCCGCATGTAAACATAGGGACGATAGGGCACGTGGATCATGGGAAGACGACGCTGACGGCAGCGATCACGAAGTACTTGGCGTTGA
>JALSHG010000040.1 GCA_026982355.1 Thermodesulfovibrio sp. | reverse complement strand
TAGCGCCGCTGCCAGTCAAGCCTGGGGTGGAAGAAGAATTTCTCATCCGCCATGCCGAATCTTATACCATATGACGACAATAATGTCAATATGAAATTACTTAAAACATGCAGCCGGTATAATGCGGCAACATAAGTAAATATCATGCTATTGCTGAAAATGCTGTAATTACAAGCAGTACAATATGTTTTAATTATGGTAAGCCATATATTGCCAAAATGATAATATGTGTTTTGATGCTGCATTAACTGCCAGTTAACCGTCATATCATATAAGATTTGCCGCCTGTTTGTATTGATATGATCTGATTTATTCCTTATAATTAAAAGGGTTTCTCGCTTTTAGCTGGGCAGTCCCTTCCTTAATTGTGCTATCTGTCGCTTTGCAAAAATCGGTGTTAGGGTCAAATTAGACCTGAGTAGTTACGAAACTTTCACATATTCAATGTGCGCTGTCAATATGCTTATGGAAGCATAAGTCTTTTTAATGGATGCGGGCAGGAAATACTGTATAAACCTTTACGGAAAATTTCCGAATCATGCAGGCTAAAGAGGGGCGCCGGGAAAAGAACACTCCCCTATTTCCGCCTCCATATTTTCAAGGGCATTCTCCGACATTCCCAGCATATCAAGCGATGAACGATCAAGCGGATAACCGGGATCGTTCCTGACCGGTCCCAGTATGTTCCTCGTGGTTATATAATCGGCAAGATGTATGACGGCCATGACCCTGGACTTCCTCTTGGAAAGAGACGGGGAATGGTGACGGAGAACCGTATCTGAAATGCTGCGGGGAAGATTCCATTTATCCGCGAGCCAGGCCCCGATGTCGGTATGGTTGAAGCCCAGCACCGCTTTTTCCGCCTCAAGCAGGTCTCCGCCCTTATCCACTTTCTTCAATACCCTTCCGTAGTCACCGGGAAAGTACCTGTTCAGCACTAAAAAACCCAAATCATGCAACATGCCGTTAACCACGATCTCTTCCGTGATATTCTGCTGGATCTTTCCGTACAGGAGCCTTGCAACAAACCCCACGGTTACGGAATGATTGAATATTCTCTGGTAATCGAAATCCTCCGCACGTTTTCCGTCATCAAAGACGCTCAGCAGGGATACACCGACAGCTATATTTTTCACATTGTTGAATCCTATCCTGACGATAGCGCCGTCAAGGGTCCTGACGGGCTCTTTTATTCTGAAAAAGACCGAGTTGGCGACACTCAGAACCTTTGCGCATATGGCGGGGTCGTTCCGAATGATTCTTTCAAGCCTGTCGACGGATGCCAGTTTGTCATCAACGATACCCAGTATCTCCCGCGCAACAACCGGGACGGTTGGAAGCTCGGTAATCTGCTCCACATATTTTTTCAATGATTCAATCATCAAGAATATTTTACTACAACCACCGTACAGCGCAACCCGCAAAACCGCCGAACCCACGGTTGCATACAATGCCCGCATTGGATGGGACACTCTTCAGGACACACATGCACCCATAGGCCAGTATGTCCTGCCGCCTTATAGGTCATACCGGCCCAATACATCCCTCGAACTATTCGAAACCAGGGACAACTTGTTGATATTATTGACTTATTTTATCTGGCACACCCTTTGCTTTACTTCGTAATGAAAGAAAACAAAGGGAACACTGAATCAAGGAGGTGAGATGAACATGTTGTGGTCGGATCTTGAGTTGTTCGATCCATGGCGTGAGATCGAGCGGATGGAGAAGATTTTATCGAGGCTTACAGCGAGAAGCCGGGTGGAGTTTCCGGCAGTAAATCTGTGGCTCAGCGGCGACGAGGCGGTTGTAACCACTGAACTGCCCGGGATTGAGCCGGGGAATATCGACATCTCCGTTATCGGAAAGTCGCTCACACTGCGCGGTTCACGCAGGACTGAAGAGGCAAAGGAAGGCGAGTCCTATCACAGGAGGGAAAGGTGGCACGGTAAGTTCAGCAAGAAAATCGAACTGCCCTTCAATGTTGATGCGGACAAGGTAAACGCAAAATATTCAAAGGGTGTGCTGAAGCTGCACCTGCCGCGCGCAGAAGCTGAAAAACCGAGGAAGATAAGCATCGCAGCGGAGTAATCCACAAAAAGGGAGGTGAATGAAGATGGCGGAAACAACAAAGGAGATAAAAAAGGAAGAGGCAAAAACCCCGGAACGGGCTGAGCGTACAAGGTCGCGCAGGTTATACAGGCCGGATGTGGATATCATAGAAAAGGATGCGGAAATCGTTCTCATAGCCGACATGCCCGGTGTGGATGAAAAGTCCGTTGATATAACGCTTGAGAAGAACGTGCTGACCATTCACGGCTGTGTTGAACCGGAGGTGCCCGAAAAGCTGAAACTTGCTGAATCGGAATACGGTGTCGGAGATTACGAACGGGCATTCACTCTTTCCGATGAAATCGACAGGGAGAAGATACAGGCAACGGTAAAAAACGGCGTGCTGAGGCTGATACTGCCCAAAGCTGAAGCAGCGATGGCCAGAAAGATAGAAGTAAAGGCTGAGGCCTGAAAAATTTAAAAACCAAAAAAGGAGGTGTTTGCCATGACATTCAGAGACATTGTACCTTTCAGGAAAAAGAGCATCCCGGTAAAACGCGAAGAGTCCAATCCGTTTGCCCTGTTGAGAAAGGAAATGGATGAGCTCTTCGACAACTTCTTCCAGGGCTTTGACCTGGAGCCGTTCGGAGGCCGTCTCGGTGCATTCAGCCCGGATATCGACGTGGTGGAGAATGACAGGGAGATAAAGATAAAGGCTGAGCTTCCCGGCATGGACGAGAAGGACATAGAGGTATCCATAAACGAAGACACCCTTACCATCAGGGGCGAGAAAAAGGAAGAGCAGGAAGACAAGGGGAAAGACTATTACAGGATGGAGCGCTCGTACGGTTCGTTCACCAGGACGATTCCTCTTCCCGTTGAAGTCGAAACAGACAAGGCTGAAGCCAAATTCAAAAAGGGCGTGCTGACTGTAACGCTTCCGAAGACGGCCAAGGCGGTTGAGGGAACAAAGAAAATCGCTGTAAAGGCCGAATAAATCCGGCCGGGAGCCGATATGGAGGGCAGCGAAGTACGTTCTCCATATCAGCTCCTGATTTTATAAACAAATAACAGGTCGGGTGTTTCGCCCGCCGTTTTAAAACGAACCGGGCCGGAGGTCCGACTTGTTATCTGTTTATGCAGCAAAACAACCATGAAGAAAGGAGACGAAAAATGGCAAAGGCAATAGGCATAGATCTCGGCACAACCAATTCGGTCGTCGCCGTCTATCAGAACAATGAGTGTATCGTCATACCAAACCAGGAAGGCAGCAGGACAACGCCGTCCGTAGTGGCGTTTACGGACAAAGGCGAAAGGCTTGCGGGCCAGGTGGCCAAGAGACAGGCGGTTACGAACCCCGAGAACACGGTCTTTTCAATAAAAAGGCTGATGGGCAGGAAGTACAATTCAAAAGAGGTGCAGGACGCCATAAAGAAACTGCCGTACAAAATCGTGGAGGCCCCCAACGGAGACGCGCATGTGGAGATAAGGGGCAAGAGATACTCACCGCCCGAGATATCCGCGATGATCCTGCAGAAACTGAAACAGGCCGCCGAAGACTATCTCGGTGAGAAGGTAACCGATGCAGTGATAACCGTACCCGCGTATTTCGACGACAGCCAGAGACAGGCAACGAAAGACGCCGGCAGGATAGCGGGTCTGAATGTGCTGAGGATCATAAACGAACCGACCGCCGCATCGCTGGCTTACGGAGTGGACAAGAAGAAAGACGAAAAGGTCGCCGTGTATGACCTCGGAGGCGGTACATTCGACATATCGATACTCGAGATAGGGGAAGGTGTCACGGAGGTAAAGGCCACAAACGGGAACACCTATCTGGGAGGCGATGACTTCGATCTCCGGATAATGGACTGGATAATCGAGGAGTTCAAAAAGGAACAGGGCATTGACCTCAGAAAAGACAAGATGGCCCTCCAGAGGCTGAAAGAGGCCGCTGAAAAGGCAAAGATCGAGCTGTCGACCGCCCATGAGACGGAGATCAATCTCCCGTTTATAACCGCCGATGCCTCGGGGCCCAAGCACCTTGTCATGAAGCTCACAAGGGCCAAACTCGAGCAGCTGATCGACGACCTGCTGAAGCGTTCCATAGAGCCGTGCAAACTGGCCCTGAAAGACGCGGGGCTTTCAGCAACGGAGATTGACGAGGTACTGCTGGTAGGCGGGCAGACGAGGACACCGAAGGTTCACCGGACAGTGCAGGACTTTTTCCACAGGGAGCCCAACAAGGGCGTAAACCCCGATGAAGTGGTGGCGGCGGGCGCAGCCATACAGGCGGCGGTGCTGAAGGGCGACATGAAGGATGTGCTGCTTCTTGACGTTACCCCGCTTTCGCTCGGCATAGAGACTCTCGGCGGGGTTTTCACAAAGCTGATAGAGAGGAACACCACCATACCCGTGAAAAAGAGCCAGATATTCTCCACCGCCACTGACAACCAGCCCTCGGTGACGGTAAGGATATTCCAGGGCGAAAGGGAGATGGCCGCGGACAACAAGCTGCTGGGCAATTTCGAACTGGTAGGGATACCCCCTGCACCGAGAGGCGTGCCGCAGATAGAGGTGACATTCGATATCGACGCCAACGGCATCCTTCACGTATCTGCCAAGGACACGGGCACAGGGAAAGAACAGTCCATAAGGATCACCGCATCAAGCGGTCTGACTGAAGAGGAAATCAACAGGATGGTGAAAGACGCCGAGGCCCATGCCGAGGAGGACAGGCGGAAGAAACAGCTCATAGAGGCGAAAAACGAAGCGGACACGCTGATATATTCCGTGGAAAAGACACTGAGGGAGCACGGAGACAAGATATCCGGAACGGAAAAGAAGGATATTGAAGACGCTCTTGAGAAATGCAGAAAAGCAAAGGATACTTCCGAGAATCCCGAGGAGATAAAGTCCTCGATTGCATCGCTGAGCGCCGCATCGCACAAGCTCGCAGAGCATATGTACAAAGAAACGGCAGCACAGCAGGGCGCAGGAACTGCAGAGGGCCGGCAACAGGAACAGGGTGCGAAAACAGGCGGAGAGGAAGATGTAATCGACGCGGAATTCGAGGATGCTGGCAGGCAGAATTAGCCGTATGAACCGCAGGGGGAGGGTCCGCCGAAAAAAACCGGCAGACCCCCTCCTTACCTTACAGTTGCATGAAAACACCGCCTGCGGGGCACAGGAGTCCGCCGTAACACCTCCGGACTCCGCGGTCCAGAGGCGATGTTTTATGCCACTGCAAGGTCTACCGTGATTCCTCTGCGGCAGGGGGCCGGGGGCCGAGGATGGCCGTGATATCCTTTTCGTCCATATTCTCTTTCTCAAGAAGCGTCTCAGCCATTCTATCCAGCCTGTCGCGGTGCTTCCGGAGAAACTCCTTGTCTTCTTCGTAACATGTACGGATAATCTCCAGGGCCTCCTCATCGATTATCTGTTCGATCTTTTCAGAGCGGCGCGTTGTAAACGGGCCCTGACCCAGAAAGCCGCCGCTGTTATGCTCCACCAGCGAGATATTCGGTATCCTGGTGCTCATTCCATATACGGTGAGCATGTTCCTGACGATCTTCGTCGCCCTTTCAAGGTCATTGGACGCGCCGGTGGAGACCTCGCCGAAGACTACCTCTTCAGACGCCCTGCCACCTAAGAGGCCTTTTATCTTGCCTATAAGCTCGGAGCGTGACATCAGATAGCGGTCCTCCAGCGGTGTCTGAAGGGTATAACCGAGGGCGCCTATACCGCGCGGCACAATGGAAACCTTCTGCACAGGGTCGGCACCCGGTGTGAAATAACCGATTATTGCATGCCCTGATTCATGGTATGCGACTATGCGCCGTTCACGCGGATTGATAAGCTTGTTCTTTTTCTCCAGCCCTGCAATGACCCTCTCGATGGCATCCTGGAAATCCGACATGCTCACCTTGTCCTTGCCCTTGCGCGAGGCCAGCAGGGCCGCCTCGTTGCAGACGTTCATGATCTCGGCGCCGGCAAAACCCGGTGTAGCCGCAGCCAGTTTATGCAGGTCGACATCCGCGTCCAGCACCAGCCTGCGTGTATGAACCTCGAATATCTGTATCCGCCCCTTCAGATCGGGACGGTCAACGAGAATCTGCCGGTCAAAGCGCCCGGGCCGCAGCAGTGCCGGGTCAAGCACCTCGGGCCGGTTTGTGGCCGCCATGATCACAATACTTGTCTTGGGATCAAAACCGTCCATTTCGGTCAGAAGCTGGTTCAGGGTGTTCTCCCTCTCGTCATAGCCCGCAACATAGCCACCTTTGCCGCGGCTCTTGCCCACGGCATCCAGTTCATCTATAAAGATAATGCAAGGCGCCTTCGCCTTTGCCTCTGTAAAGAGGTCCCGCACGCGGGCCGCCCCCACGCCCACGAACATCTCAACGAAATCGGAGCCGCTCAGGCTGAAAAAAGGCACTCCGGCCTCACCGGCCACGGCCCTTGCAAGCAGGGTCTTGCCTGTTCCCGGCGGTCCCACCAGCAACACCCCCTTGGGTAATTTCGCGCCCAGGCGCGTGTATTTTTCAGGGTTCTCGAGGAAGGACACTATCTCCTTCACCTCTTCCACGGCCTCGTCAATGCCCGCGACATCCTTGAAGGTTATCCTGTTCTTGACATCTTCGGCATAAATCCTCGCCTTGCTTTTTCCGACATTCAGCACGCCGGGACCGCCACCCATTCTGCGGAAGACATATCCCCATATGACAACAAGGAGGATCAGCGGGATAATCCAGTTGAAGAAAAGGTTCTGAAGCCAGTCCGACTCTATCCTGCCGCGGTAATCCACACCGTGGGACTGAAGGTCTTCCAGCAACCCGGGATCTTCAAGTCGCGTGACAAAAAACTGCCGTTTCAGCGCCTTTTCGCGTTCCTCCTTCAGCGCCTTCAGTTTCAGGCGCCATGGTGTCTCGACATGTTCAGGCGAGAACCCTTTCCCCGGGATGCTTCCGGACTGCGCCGTTTTCTCTGAATCCGGGGGCTTCATCAGGCCGTAAATCTTTTTGTCCTCTATGACAACGCTCTGGATCTTCCCGGCCGCCAACCGGTCCCGGAATTCCCTGTAGGAAATCTCCTTCACCGAGTAACCGGAGAAAAACAACGAGTCAAGCAACAGTATGGCTGCAAAAACTATCAGATAATAGGATATTGAAAACTTGGCCCTTTTCTCCATGATTCCTTACTCTCCTGTCTGTTTTACCTTACAGCTGCATAAAAACATCGCCTGCGGGCTTATGCAACATTAACCTTACAGCAACCTTACAGTTGCATTAAAACATTGCCGGCGGGGCAGGAGAGGCTACCGGAAAAGCTTTATCTGCGATACCTTCAGGACATATCCCGCACGGCATATCGACATCTTTTGGAATTTCACTCTCCGTTAATTCCTGCAACAAAGACATATTTACAAAATCCTATCGCTTTATAAAGGTTTTACGGGAGACTCTCCTGCCCGTTTATGCAACATTAAGGTTAAGGTTTATGCAAAATTCAAGGTTACGCCGAAGATATATGCATCACTCCTTCCGTCATTTGAGCTTCCTCAAGGCTGTTTTCAGCTCACGCAGCATATCCCGGGCCAAATCCGCGCCGACCCTCTTTGTAAACCTTATCCTGTTGATGAATCCCGGATCATTTACCATATTGATCAGATCAGCCTTGTGAATGACGTTATGCGGCGGCATGTTATACAGTCTCGCATATTTCTCCCTGATGCCAAAAACCTTCCTGAAAACCGTCTTCCTGTCATCTTCCAGTCTGCTGTATCCGTTTATCTTCCTGTATTTATCTTCCGGCTTTCTTGTGTAATCCTTATTCTGTATCTGGAGGTTTCTCAGGAAAAACGGCTCGAACAGCTTCCTTGCATACAGTTTTGCAAGTACGACATCTTTTAATGCAAGCAGGTATATCACATCATTCAGGGCGTAATCAACAGCCTCTTCGGACAGGGGTCTGGTTGTCCAGTTATATCTCTGGTACTTCCTCTTCTTTTTCAGGGATATTCCGAGTTCAAAGGCGACAACCGAATGGAGGTCCTTCTTTTCATAATCAAGCAGCTCAACCGCCGGCCTCAAATCCAGTATGGATTTTATCTCCATACCGGCGGTGTTTTTAAGCAGCGACAGGTCGCTGCCTGCATCGTACATCACCTTCAGGATGTTCGTGTTTTCAAAGAGGAGCCTGATGGTGTTGTTGTCTATGCCGAGGGGATCAATGATTACCCTTCTGACACCGTCGAACACCTGCACCAGGCACAGTTTCTCTCCGTAGGCGTGCAGGTTGGATTCAGCCTCTATATCAAGGGCGATGATACTGTGCCCTTTATCCTCAAGCTGTTCCAGGTATTCCCGGAGGTCCGACCTGTTTTCAATATATATATAACTCACAAAGTTATAGAGGGCGCCGCAACGGTCCTTTCTCCCGTTTACCTTACAGTATGAAAAAAGATACCGCAAAATGCAAAGAAAAGCAAATGAACCTGTGTTAACCTTACAACTGCATAAAAACATCGCCTGCGGGCAGGAGAATCCGCCGTAAAATCTTTATAAAGCGGGGCTGTCCAAAAGTCCTCCGTCCGTCACCTCCACCGGGGAAAGAGGTCTTATATCTCATCGATACCGAAGGATTTCTCCCTCCGGTCGAAATGACATGTACGGGCCATTTTCACACTTTTGCAAGAGGAGCAAGCGATGGGAAATCGCGAATATGTCTATGTTGCAGGACGTAACGGGGAGTGAAGTTACGGAAGACGGCGATATGCCGCGCGGGACATGTCCCGGATGTGCGGCGGATAAAGCTTTTCCGCCTGCTCTCCTGCCGGCGGAGCCGTGGTTGTATGCAGATGTAAGGATAAGATGAACATCAAGATAAACCCGCGCGCCCGAACATGAACATCTTGTATCCCCGGTCCTGCTTGCTGTATCCTGTATCTTATGTCTGCCGGGGATTCTTTCAGGATTATTTCCGTGACCGGAGCCCACAGCCGCGTGGGGAAGACAACCCTCTGCTCGATTCTCATAAAGAATCTGGAGGGTTTCGGCGCCGTCAAATTCACCAGGACCCGTGTCTATACCTCGGTTACGGATGACCCTGCGACAATCCTGCAAAAAGACAAGGACACAGCTTTAATGGCCGGGGCCGGAGCCGCAAAAGTCGTCTGGATCAGGAGCCCCGGCGGACGTGACCTCCGGGAGGCCCTGAATATCGCAATGGGCGGGATGCACGGTCTCAGGGGGGTGATAGTCGAAGGCAACAGTCCCGTGGATTTTCTGAATCCGCATCTGTTAATATTCATCACCGGCAGAGACGGACGGATAAAGCCTTCGGCCCTGGAACTGCCCGGAATGGCCGATATCCTGATAATCAACTCGGCTGAAAAAACGGGCGGACCTCCTCTTTCAGCTTCCCTGCTGAAGGAAAACTCAGAGGTCTTTTGCATTGATTTAATCAATAAAAAAGGGGAAATTGACAAATTCCTCGCCCATGTCAAAAAATATATAAATGAATTTCGGTGATTTTAAAAAACCCAAGGAGCCCCCGCATTGCTTCAGATAGAGATAAACGTGCTTCTTTTTGAGCTGGCCCTCACCTTTTACTTCATAGCCGCGATCACCGGCATTGCAGAGCTTTTCAGGGGGAAAAAGGCATCATCGGGGGCAACGCGATATCTTGCGATAACGGGATTTCTTTTTCATACGGCGAATATCATAGTACGCTATATCGAGGGTGGGCATATTCCCGTCACCGACATGCACGAGGCGGCTTCGTTTTTCTCGTGGTGCGTGCTGGTGCTGTTTTTCTACCACGAATTCCGGTACAAAATGGGAATGCTGAGTTCTTTTGTAATGCCCATCATCTTTGTCCTGATGATCTCCTCCGCGTTCTTTTCAAGGGAGATAACAACATTAGACCCCGTGCTGGACAGCCACTGGTTTGAAATTCACGTAATCCTGGCCTTTATGGGAGATGCCGCTTTTGCAATGGCCTTCGGCATCGGCGCCATGTATCTCCTGCAGGAGAGGTATGTCAAATCACGGCGCCTGGGGGATTTGTTCAGGAAGCTGCCGAGTCTCCAGTCACTGGATGAGATTAATTTCAGGCTTATTGTCCTCGGGTTCTCCCTGCTGAGCCTCGCGATTATAACGGGGATCATATGGGCGCATTCCGCGTGGGGAAGCTACTGGAGATGGGATCCGAAGGAGGTGTGGTCACTCGTCACATGGCTTATCTATGCCCTTGTGCTTCACCTGAGAGTCACCGTCGGATGGCGGGGCAAGAAGGCGGCCGTGCTCTCTATCATCGGATTTGCAATAGTCATATTTGCATTTTTCGGTATAGGACTTTTGCAGAAAGGACGGCACGTCTTTTTGTAATCTACAAGGCACCTTAATGTTGCATAAGCAGGCAGGAGAGTCCGCCGTAACACCTCCGGACTCTCCTGCCCGCAGGCGGTATTTTATGCCGCTGTAAAATTTGCATAAACGTACTGGCGAAGTTTTTACGCCACCGTAAGGTGAACAATTGACAATATAAAATATCCGCATTGTCAATTGTTCATTACTGATTACTCATTATATTCATTGTCCATGAACATATTAGTCATAGGTCTCAACCACAAAACAGCAGCCCTGGATGTACGCGAGAAGGTAGCCTTTGACGGCGACAGGCTTGATGAGGCCATGAATATGCTGAAGAACTCCGGCGTTGTAAGAGAAAACATTATCCTCTCGACATGCAACAGGGTGGAGATATATGCCGCTGTCAATGACATCGGCCCGGGCGTTGAGAGCATCAAGAACTTTCTGTCGTCTTTCCATAATGTGCCGCCGGAGTTCCTGGACAAATCACTTTATGTCTACACAGGGGCGGATGCCGTAAGGCATCTGTACAGGGTGGCATCAAGCCTGGACTCGATGGTCGTCGGAGAGCCGCAGATACTGGGGCAGTTGAAGGACGCCTTCGAGGCCGCGCTCAGTAACAGGAGCACCGGCGTTCTCCTGAACAAGCTGATGAGAAAGGCCGTGTCAACGGCAAAGAGGATCAGAACAGAGACAAAGATCGCTGAAAGCGCCGTAAGCATAAGCTTTGCGGCCGTCGAGCTTGCAAAGAAGATATTCGACGACCTGTCCGCAAAGTCCTTCATGCTCATAGGCGCCGGAGAGATGGCCGAGCTTGCAGCCAGGCACCTGATAACCAACGGCGTGAAGAAGGTCTTTGTGACCAACCGCACGCCGGCAAGGGCGGAAGAGCTTGCAGCGGAGTTTCACGGCAGGGCCGTGCCCTTTGAAGATTTCATCCGTGAATTGTTACACACCGATATCATCATATGCTCCACGGGCGCTCCCCACTATATACTGAAAAAGGAGCAGTTGCAGAGAATAATGAAAGAGAGGAGACAGAAGCCCGTGTTTATAATCGACATATCCGTCCCGAGAAATATAGACCCAAGGATTAATGACCTGGACAACGTTTACCTCTACGATATAGACAACCTTCAGGGCATCATCGAGACGAATCTCAACGAAAGGGCGAAAGAGGCTGAAAAGGCCGAAAAGATTGTGGAGGAGGAGATCGACTCCTTTCTGAAATGGAAAGAGTCGCTGTCAGCGGCTCCGACCATAGTGGCGCTCAGAAACAGGGCGGAGGAGATAAGAAAGGCGGAGCTGGAGAAGGTGCTCAGGAAACTCGGCCCTATGGAAGAAGACAGGATAAAGTCAATAGAGTATCTCACCGTATCCATTGTCAACAAGATCATTCATCCTCCCACGGCGGCTCTGAAGGCCGACGACGAAGACAAGGAACAGATGCTGGACATCGTCCAGAAGTTATTCAACCTGAAAATAGAGAGTAACAATAATGACAAGAGATAAACTGGTTATCGCAACCCGCGGCAGCAAGCTTGCGCTGTGGCAGGCCGAGTGGGTGAAGTCGGAGATTGAAAAGATCGAGCCTTCACTGAAAGTAGAGATTAATAAAATCCGCACCACAGGCGACAGGATACTCGATGTCCCGCTCGCACAGGTGGGGGGCAAGGGGCTTTTCGTCAAGGAGATAGAAGAGGCCATGCTCAGGGGCGAGGCCGATCTTGCGGTCCACAGCATGAAAGACGTGCCGACCGCGCTTCCCGCGGGACTGCACCTTTCCGCGATATGCAGAAGGGAAGACCCAAGGGATGCGATAATAACGGCGTCCGCGAAGAAACCCGGAAGCCCGGACCCGGAACCCGGTATAATACATGACCTGCCGCGCGGTGCGAGGGTGGGCACGAGCAGCCTGAGGAGGATATGCCAGCTTTTGAACAGGCGTCCGGACCTGAGGCTCACCAACCTGAGGGGAAATGTAGATACGCGGATCAGGAAACTGGATGAAGGGGAGTTTGACGCAATCATTCTCGCAGCCGCGGGAGTGAAGAGGCTAGGCAGGGCCGACAGGATAACGGCGGTACTGCCGGCAGAGACCAGTCTTCCCGCAATAGGACAGGGGGCTGTAGGTATAGAGTGCAGGGTTGACGACGAATTCACAAACAGGCTGCTCGGTCCCCTTAACCACGAGGAGACGTCAGTATGCATAAGGGCTGAACGGGCGTTCCTTGAAAGGCTTGAAGGCGGCTGCCAGGTGCCAATTGCAGCCTATGCACGTCTGGAGAGCGGAACGCCAGCTGCGGAATCCGGAACGCTTTTCATTGAAGGCCTTGTGGGCAGCCTCGACGGCAAAACAATCATAAGGGATTCCTTCCGGGGCGGGCCGGGGGAAGCCGAATCCGCCGGCAGGGCGCTTGCGGAAAAGCTGCTCTCACAGGGAGCGGGGAAAATACTCGAGGAGGTTTACGGGCAAAACCCGTAAACGCGGGGCGGGAGAGCCTGCACCCGGCAATATTTATAGGCAGGATTAGACCATTGATACTCACACGGAGGGATACGGACAACAGATACATTGCATACTTCAGGAATCCCCTGTTCGGGATATCCGCGTCTTCCGCTTACGGCCTTCCGAACTCGCTGACGCACTTTCCGGTGGTGCTTATGATTTCATACATCGGCATTATTGTATGCGGTCAGTCTGCAAAACCGCTGCTTCCGGTATATTTCATCATCGCCCTGTATGTCGCCCGTGATATGGTTGTCATGGCATATAAAAACCCGTCTGTGCCGGCCGCTGTATGGGCGCTCTTCATTCCGGTCATCATATACAAGAAGGAAATATCGGCCTTCCTCGCGCCTGGTTCGCAACGTTTCTCCATCTACGTCACCGCAGCCTTCCTGGGCATGTTCGTGTTCTACATGGTATGTTACATATACTACTTTCTCAAGTGGCGTGATTAACCGCGGGGTCCCCTGCCCGCTTATGCAGCATTAAGGTTAAAAATCCCTCTGCTTGTTTAAGGATCTCTGACAGGCCTCATGCCGGCGGCGGCGGTACGACGGGCTGCACTGCTATTTAAAGAGACTGAATTATGTTAAAATAGCAATTTCAGACGACCGGAGGCATTATCATGGAAGAAAAATACAATGCACGGGAGATAGAGAGGAAGTGGCAGAAATACTGGGAGGATGAAAATCTGTTTGCGGTCAGGGAAGACCCCTCCCTCCCGAAATTTTACTGTCTCGAGATGTTCCCATATCCCTCGGGCAAGATACACATGGGCCATGTGAGGAACTATGTAATAGGCGACGTCATTACAAGATACAAGAGGATGAAGGGGTTCAACGTGCTGCATCCAATGGGCTGGGATGCCTTCGGGCTCCCGGCTGAGAATGCAGCCATAAAGCACGGCGTGCATCCTTCGAAATGGACGTTTGAAAACATCGGCTATATGAAGAAGGAGCTGAAGAGAATGGGGCTGAGCTATGACTGGCAAAGGGAGGTGGCGACCTGCGATCCCGCGTATTACAGGTGGAACCAGTGGTTTTTCCTTAAGATGTTTGAACGCGGCCTTGCCTACAAAAAGGCATCTGCCGTCAACTGGTGCCCCTCGTGCGGGACCGTGCTTGCAAACGAGCAGGTGATAGACGGCGCATGCTGGCGCTGCGACACCGCCGTGGTTCAGAAAGAACTCGATCAGTGGTTTTTCAGGATAACGGCCTATGCCGAGGAACTGCTCAGGGATACCGATTCACTCGCCGGGTGGCCGGAGAAGGTCATCGTCATGCAGCGCAACTGGATCGGGCGCAGCGAGGGTGTTGAAGTCGACTTCAGCGTTGTTGATTCGGACAAGAAGATAAGGATTTTCACCACCCGCCATGACACCCTTTACGGCGCAACGTTCATGAGCATTGCAAAGAAACATCCGCTGGTGCGGGAACTGGTCAGGGATGAAAGGATATTAAGGGACATAGAGTCCCTCCCCGAAGACCCCGCGGAAAAAGAGGGCGTGTTCACGGGCTGTTATGCGGTAAACCCCCTGACCGGGGACAAGCTCCCGGTATATGTCGCCAATTTCGTCCTTATGGAATACGGAACCGGCGCAATCATGGCAGTGCCGGCCCATGACCAGAGGGACTTCGAGTTTGCAAGGAAATACGGCCTGCCGGTCAAGACGGTAATACGCCCCGCAACCCCCGGCCGGGATCAATCCGCACCCACCGGCGCCTTTGAAGAAGACGGCGTCCTCGTGGACTCGGCGCAGTTCACGGGCCTTCCGTCGGATGAGGCCAGGGCGAAGATAGCTGATTACATTGAAAGCCGCGGTCTCGGCAGGAAAGTGGTCAATTACAAGCTGAGGGACTGGGGCATATCACGCCAGAGGTACTGGGGCACACCCATCCCCATAATCTACTGTCCGTCCTGCGGAACCGTCCCTGTCCCTGAACATGACCTGCCCGTCATACTTCCCGGGGACGTATCCCCGGGGGGCAAGGGAGGCTCCCCCCTCGCCGCAGCCGCCGGTTTTGTCATGACGGAATGCCCTGAATGCGGCGGAGACGCAAGGCGGGAGACCGACACCATGGATACCTTTGTGGATTCATCATGGTATTTCCTGAGGTATTGTTCCCCCGGCGCAGGGGACGGGCCGGTGGATCCCGCGGCGGCTGATTACTGGATGCCTGTAGACCACTATACAGGAGGCATAGAACACGCGGTGCTGCACCTGCTCTACTCCAGGTTCTTCACAAAAGTCATAAGGGACCTGGGGCTTGTAAAAATAAACGAGCCGTTCACCGGCCTGCTCACGCAGGGCATGGTTATAAAAGACGGCGCCAAGATGTCCAAGTCAAAGGGGAATGTCGTTGACCCGGACTCCCTTATTGATAAATACGGCAGTGATACCCTGAGGATATTCTGTATGTTCGCAGCGCCTCCGGAGAAGGACCTCGAGTGGTCAGACCGGGGAGTGGAGGGCGCACAGCGTTTTTTAAACCGCATATGGACGTTTGTTTACAGGAACAGGGATGTGCTTGCAAGAAAGGATGACGGCGGGACAAGGGAACTCCCGGCGCTTTCACCCGCTGCATCGGGGCTGCTGCGCAAGACCCATCAGACCATAAAGAAGGTCACAAACAGCATTGAGCGTGATTATCATTTCAACACTGCAATCGCCGCACTGATGGAACTTGTAAATGAGATTGTGTCGTTCAGGCCCCCGGATGACAGCGGCGCTGCCGTGCTGAGGTTCAGCATAAGACACATGATACTGCTGCTCGCGCCGTTCGCCCCGCATTTTGCAGAGGAACTCTGGAGGGAGACGGGGCATCACGGCAGTATAGCGAATGAAAAATGGCCTGAATGGGATGAGGACACGGCAAGAGAGGAGCAGACGGAACTGGTCGTGCAGGTCAACGGAAAGGTCAGGGCAAAGGTTATGATACCCGCGGGGCTCGATGACGACGCCGTAAAGGAAAAGGCATTTTCCGAACCGAAGATCAGGCAATATACCGCAGGCAGGGCGCTGAAGAAGGTGATCGTTGTCAGGGGCAGGCTGGTCAATATAGTGGTCTGAGAAGCGGGGGACGGGAAAACGGAACATGAGGAATGAAATAACCGGAACATCTGAACGCCCGTTTTTTTGCGCGTGCTGCCTGCTGCTTGCCGCGTGCCTGGTTGCCGCCTCGTGCGGATACCGGATGACCGGGTCCCGGCTCCTGCCCTTCAACTCCGTAACCATCAAGCCCGTGATTAACAAGACCTATGAGCCGGGGCTTGAGGATAGTCTCCACAATGCGCTTTCCGCTGAGTTCATCAACGAGGGGATCGAGGTGAGGGCATCGGGCGGCGATGTCGAGCTTGAGGCGACCGTAACATCCTTCCTGCTCGGGGCCGTGGGTTCGGTCGACGGAATAGTCAAGGAACAGGAACTCATAATGACGGTTGATGTAAAGCTGACGGACAACGGTAGAGTCGCCGAATTCAGGGCCATGCAGTCCCCCATCAAGATCACATTCCAGTCCGCGGGCACGGTCAGCGAAAGCGCGGCGCACAAGAAGACAGCCACTGACAAGGCAGGCCGGGAAATCGCAAGAGAAATAGTAAGCCGGGTTATCATGAGATATGCTGAATAAGAGTCTCGCCAGGGAATTTGAAAACGGCCTGCCGGGTTCACTTTATTACCTGTGGGGAGAGGAGAGCTGCTTTCTCGAAGAGGCACTCGCCGGGTTTATTGAGATCGTCGTGGCCTCTGCCCCGCGGGACTTCAACTGCGATGTCTTTGATTCATCGTCAGAGCCGCAGGCGATACTGAATGCCGCAGCAACCCTGCCGTTCATGGCGAAACGCCGCCTTGTCGTGCTCAGGGATTTTCACATGTTGCCCGCCCAGTTCATAAAAAAGCTGTCGCCGTATCTCAGCAAGCCCTCGGAAAGCACTTGTATGCTTATCTTCTCACGCAAGGCGCCCCGAGCGTCACTGAAGTTCAACTGGAAGGTCTATCCCCTGAATATAAAGGAGAGGGACATCCCCGCGTGGCTGAAACATGCGGCTGCGAAAAAGGGAATAAGGCTGACAGATGAGGCCGTGGACAGCCTGATAGACTTTGTGGGATACGACATCGGGCTCCTGATAATGGAGATAGAAAAGCTGGCCCTCTCAGGGGAGAGGGTCATCAGGGGGGAGGATATTATCCAGACCGCCGGCATGATGAGGGACTATACGTCGTTTGATCTTGTGGACGCCCTCATAACAGGGCAGAGAAGCAGGGCGTTCAGGATTTTAAATACCATATTCGCAGGCAGCGGCATGGAGGCCCCCCTTATTCTCGGAACACTGAACTGGCATTACAGGCAGTTCTACTCCATGTGGCTGAACAGGGGAAAGAGGCCCGCAAGGATGAGGGATAAAACCTACAGGGCCCTCGTCAGGCACCTGCCCGCTTTCACAGAGGATGATTTTTACCGTATTTTCCGGGACCTGCATGAAGCGGATACAGTGATAAAGACTTCAGCAAGGCCCGGGCTCGTGCTGGAGGTTTTACTGATCAAGCTGCTTCAGAAGGGAGCCTGGAGTTGACCAGCCTCGTAAACCTCGATACCCTTCTTGCAGCCGTGTTTTTGTGGAGTATCCCTTTCCGGGCGGCCCTGTCCACAGCGGAGACCAGCCTCTTCAGGGCGGCCTGCGCGCCCTCGCGGTTTTTGGCGGCAACCTCCTTCTCAACCTTTTTTGCGAGGGTCTTCAGCATGCTTTTGGTCGACCGGTTCCTCAATGTCCTGACCTCGGCCTGCCGGGCCCTCTTTATAGCCGATTTGTTTTTCTTTGGTGCAGCTTTTGCCGGCAATGTCATACCTCCTGCAAATGATTATAATTAGACGGTAAAGAAAACAGTCTATTTTTTAACATGTAAGGCGCTGGAAAGTCAAGCTTATGGATGAGAGGCGTAATGTAACAAAGGCCGCTGGGCAGATATCCGCGGCAACAACGGGCAGCCGTATCCTCGGTTTTCTCAGGGATATAATCCTTGCCAAGATATTCGGGGCAACGGGCTCGACCGACGCCTTTTTTATTGCATACCGCATACCGAACCTGTTCAGGGAACTGTTTGCCGAGGGCTCGATGTCCGCTGCATTCATACCGGTCTTCACCGAAACCATTACAAAACACGGCCGGGAGGATGCAAGACGGCTTGCATCATCGGTATTCGCCTTCCTCATATCCGTACTTTCCATGGTCTGCCTTGCCGGTGTGCTGTTTGCGCCTTATGTCGTATCAGTTATCGCGCCCGGGTTTATCGGCAGCCCCGAAAAATTCTCACTCACCGTCAGGCTCACAAGGGTGATGTTCCCGTTCCTTTTCTTTATCAGCCTCGCCGCCTTTGCAAAGGGCATGCTGAACTCACTCAGGTCTTTTTTCATCCCGGCCCTGGCGCCGGTGTTTTTAAACATCGCCATAATAATCTCGGCCCTTTTCATAGCACCGCGGTTTTCCGTTCCCCTTATGGCGGTCGGCCTGGCCGTGACCGCAGGCGGCGCCCTGCAGGTCGCCGTCCAGATGCCGGACCTTATAAAAAAAGGATTCATGGTGTGGCCGGTATTTTCCTTCGACCATCCGGGACTGGGGAAAATCCTCAAACTGCTGGTGCCGGCCGTCGTGGGCATGGGGGTCGCGCAGATTAACATCTTCGTCAGCACGGTGTTTGTATCGTTTCTGCCGGGAGGTGCCGCAACATACCTCTATTATGCGATGAGATTCGTGCACCTGCCCATAGGGATATTCGGGGTCGCAATGGCCACGGCGGTGCTTCCGTCTCTTTCGGAACATGCCGCCAAGGGCGACAGCGACGGTTTCCGGGATACGTTCTCCTTTTCACTCAGGCTGCTTTTCTTCATAACGCTGCCTGCCATGGCAGGGCTGATCAGCCTCTCCGGCCCTATCATCGAGGTGCTCCTGCAGAGGGGGGAGTTCACCGCAGGGGCGACCGCCGAGACGGCCTATGCACTCGTGTTTTACTCATCCGGGCTCTGGGCATTTGTCGGCGCAAGGATAGTCGCATCATCGTTCTATTCCATGCAGGATACAAAAACCCCGGTGAAGATAGCCGCGCTCTCCGTGATTACCAACATAATTTTCAGCCTCATCCTGATCGGCCCGCTCAGACACGGCGGGCTGGCGCTTGCAAACGCAATTGCATCCGCTGTAAACTTTATGGTGCTTTTCTTCCTGCTCAGGAAGAGGCTGGGCAGGGTGGACGGCGGAAAGATTATCCGGTCTTTTTTCAGGACAGCCTCTGCATCCCTTGTAATGGGCGTCACGGCCGTGTTTGCGATAAGGCTGTTCATGTGGAACGGCGACGCCTCCACTGCCGTAAAGGCGCTCGTTCTTGCAGGCGTGATATTGTTCTGCATAGGCGTGTACCTGCTGATAATGTGCCTGGTGAAAAGCGAAGAGCTGAAATATCTTTTAAACCTGGTATTGCATAAACGCAGCAGATGATATTTTTCATGCCGCTGTCAACCGGGCCTCTTGCAAAAGTGTGAAAATGTCCGCATATGTCATTTCGACCGCAGGGAGAAATCTTTCGGTATCGAATCGATGAGTTATAAGACCCCTCTCTCCGCTGGAGGTGACAGACGGAGGACTTTTGCAAGAGCCTCAACCAAATAAAGAAGAAGGAGTTGTCATGATTATCAAAAGACTTGTTGTGGGACCGCTTGAGACGAACGCATATATCATAGGAGATGAGACAACAAGGCAGGCCCTTGTCGTGGACCCCGGGGACGAGCCGGACAGGATACTTGAGTTAATAAAGGACAGCGGCCTGGAGGTGACCGCGATCATCTGCACCCACGCGCACTTCGACCACATCGGTGCGGCAGGGGATATAAAAAACGCAACAGGTGCAGGGATACTCATACACAGGGACGACCTCGAAGGCTATGAACTGGTCAGGGACCAGGCCGCCATGTGGGGCTATGACATCGACGAACTGCCGGCGCCGGACGGCTTTATTGAAGAAGGGGATAATATCCGGGCGGGCAACCTCAGCTTCAGCGCGATGCACACACCCGGCCACAGCCCCGGCGGAATCTGCCTCTATGGGGAAGGTGTTATAGTCACCGGGGACACCATTTTCAGGGGCTCGGTCGGCAGGACCGACTTCCCCGGCGGGAGCGTTGAAAAACTCAGGGAGTCCTTCAAACGCATCCTCGCCCTGCCGGACGAGACCGTCATACTCTCCGGACACGGCCCGGAGACAACGGTCGGCACGGAAAAGAGGGAGAATTTCTTTGTAAGGGAGTTATAGGGCTCAATGGCCTGCGCGAAAGCGTCCTTTCTTGCAGGCCGTGAAGGGACGGGGTTTTATCCGGCCACCTTGTACCCGGCGGCCCGTACCGCGGCTGCGATTTCATCCCTCCCGGTCTTTGAATCATCATAAACCACGGTTGCGCTTCCAACGGAAACGTCCGAGGAACTGACGCCGGCTATGCCGTCGATAGCCTTTTTCACGCTCGACACACAGTGACCGCAGCTCATGCCCTCGATTTTCAAAGTAATCTCAGCCATTTTCACCCTCCGTAATAATTGATTCGATTACAGGTTTATACTCCGTCTTTCTGTTCATCCCGGATGACAGTATCTTGAGCGGCGCCAGTGATATAAAAAACAGCAGGAACCCTCCTGCAGCGGCAAGGAGATCGGAATCGGTCTTCGGGAAATACGCGGGAAGATAAGCCTTTCCCAGCACTGCACCGATGATCAGCGCAAAGACCGGCAGGACATAGACAAGCATTGCCCCTTTAAAATAACTGTATGATTTCATGACGATTTTCACCTTCTGGCCCACTGATGCGCCGGCGGCGTTTATGGCTTCTGTTTCCATTCCGCCTTCGGGGACATCGCACACGTCTTTTTCACAGCTTTCACAGCAGCTTGCCTTTCTTGAGACCAGCACCTTCGCCGTGACGCCATCGATGCTTTTGACTACGCCGATCTCTTCTTCCATTCCTCCACCTCCTCCGGCTCAGCGCATCAGCGTGCCCCCCGAATACCCGTGGGTCATCCGCAGCGGGCGCCCCCGCCCACCTTGCGGCAGGTTTCGCTGCGCCTTAACGCAACGTTAAGGCTTGATTCAGCCTTCCGGCGGACTCCTCTGTCCGTTTGTGCACCATTAAGATTAAGGTCACGATGATATACTGACAGTGTATTATAAAAAAATAAACCTCAATTGTGAAGAAAATATGAATCTGTCGGATCAGTGGTTCCCATAATACACCGTACAGTTGCATAAGGACGCCTCCTGCCGGCTTATGCAAATTCTCCCGGTGGCCGGCCTGTCAGCGCAATTCCTCGTAATACGCCCCGCCTGCACAGGCCCTGCATAAAGGCTTTCCGCCCGTCCGGATCTCTCTCCTGTCCTGCACATGTTCCCCGCATTTCCCGCATTCAATCCTCTGCAGGGGTCTCCCGGGCATGTCCTCCTCGGGGATTTCAACCAGCACCTCCCTCCATGCGAACAATTCATCGTCGGGCATTACCTTGTAGGCCGCGGTCTGGCGCTGATACTTGTCCCCGATCCCGGGGAAGTAATTCATGGCGGTCTTCCTGGATTCCTCCTTTGCGAGGACCCTGACACCCCTGAAGCGGTTTGTGCCGGCATCTCTTTTGCCGAGATTCACAAACGTGGCGGCCATCTTGCCGTAGTCCATGAACTTCAGCGTCCTTTTGCCGAGGCTGCAGCCCGTGACCGACTGGATTGCATCCGTTGCGCACCTGTCTATTTCCACATACACCATGATGCTCTTCCTGTCCTTCCCCCTGGGGTCGGCGATGCCCGCCTTCCCGAGCCCGAACATGCTCATCCTGACGCCGAGCACCTGTCCGGGACAGAGGTGGCCGTGTATTCTCACGGATTCATCAAGCAGTTTTTCAAAAATCAATCCGTTCTTTTCTTCGTCGGTCACCGGTTTCTCCCTTCCTGGATTTCAATCCAAATCTACAACCTTTGCCCATGTTCTGTCAATAATTGGCCTTACAGTTGCATGAAATACCGCCGGCGGGGCGGACTCCCCTGCCCGTTTATGCAACATTTCAGGCTACATTGTGCCACCATGTGCGGAATACATGTGCGGAATAATTGACAGACAGAACAAAAAGTTGTAGGATTTCACCATATTATCGAAATCATCCTTACAGTTGCATAAACGGGCAGAGGAGTCCTATTTTATGC
>JALSHG010000039.1 GCA_026982355.1 Thermodesulfovibrio sp. | reverse complement strand
CGGTGCCGATCTTGCCTACAACCACACCTGCGGCATGATTGGCCAGCACAGCGGCATCCTTCAGGCTGGCGCCCGCTGCGTGGCAGAGGGTCAGGGCGGCGATCACGGTGTCCCCTGCACCGCTTACATCATATACCTCACGCGCACACGTGGGTATGTTCGTGATCCTTCCGCTTTCTTCAAAAAGCGTCATGCCTTCATCGCCCCTTGTTATTATCACAGCCTTGCCCTGCAGTTTTGCAAGCAGCACCCTGCCGGCGTCAAACAGGCTCTTCTCATCGGTTATATCAATACCCGAGCCGTAGGACGCCTCGTTGATATTGGGGGTGATAAGACTTGCCCCCTTGTAATAGTCGAAATGGCCTATCTTCGGGTCAACCGCGACAAAGACGTCCGGACCCGCAATCTCGATGGTCTTCCTTATAAGTGTCCTGGTTATCAGGCCCTTGCAGTAGTCGGAAATGATTATCCCCTTTATTTCCGGGAGGCAGTCCTTTACATAACCGAGAATCGAGGACAATGTCGAGCGGCTGATATCGGTCTTGACTTCCCTGTCAAACCGCACCACCTGCTGGCTGTGGGCGATGACCCTGGTTTTCACTGTTGTGGGCCTGCTGCTGTCCACAACGATTCCGTCGGTGCCGAGCCCCTTTTCCCGGAACTTGTTTATCAGGATCTTTCCTGTTTCGTCCGTGCCCACGGCGCCGGTGATAAAGACCTTGCCGCCGAGGGACAGCACATTGTTGGCGACATTGGCGGCACCGCCCAGGAGCAGGTTTTCCTCCGTCACCTCCACAACAGGCACTGGCGCCTCAGGGGATATTCTCCTCACCCGGCCCCACACGTACTGATCGATCATCAGGTCCCCGATGACGAGAATACCCGTGCTGCTGAATTTGTCAAAGATGTCTTTCATGCAGTATATCTTTTCACGCCAGGAAGTTTAAAAAGGAACCGGGCCGGAAGCCTGACGTTAATCAACAGCCGCAATTCATTGGAAATTTTTATCAATAAATTTTATCAATAAATTTAGCATGTAGGCTTTGTATTTGGCAACACGGGCCGGCGCAGGCATTATTGTCAATACTTTCCCTTTGTGACATAATAATTTAATGAACGCTAAATTCTTATGGATAATCCTGTTGCTTGCATCGTTTTTCATGTCTTCGTGCGCTTTTTCCGTAATAGCGCAGCGCCCCGAGTATTCCGAGGAATCCGACTACCATTATATCCTTGCGGTTGAAGCCGAATTATCTGGCAACTGGGAGGAGGCGTCAAGGCGTCTGAAACTGGCCCTTCAGGAAGACCCTGCGTCGCCTTACCTGATGACCGAACTCGGCAAGGTATACCTGAAGATGCAAAAAACGGATGAAGCTATTGAAACCGCGGAGGATGTGATACGCAGATCCCCGGGATATGAGCCAGCCCTGTCCCTGCTGGCGGAAATTTACAGCGGCCGCAAGGAGTATGAAAAGGCCATCGCCCTGTACAAAAAGCTGCTGGAGGTTAATCCTGAAGGAACACAGAACTACATCCATCTTGCCTACATCTATACACTCAACAAAGAGGTCGGCAAGGCAATCGGGATTCTGAAAAAGGTGATCGTGATTGATGAATCCAATGTAATGGCGAGATACTACCTCGGAAGGCTTTATGTTGAGACAAAAAAATACAATGAGGCTATCCGGCAGCTTCAGAGGGCCGTCCGGCTGAACCCGTATCTGTGGGACGGTTTCTACATGCTGGGCATTGCCTATGAAGCGGTCGGTGATCTTGACGGGGCCGTCTCGAACTATGAAAAGACGCTGGAGTTGAATGCCCGCAGTCCCGGCCTGAGAAAAAGGCTCGCCGGCGTCTACCTGAAAAAAGGACGGATGGACAAGGTCATTGAACAGATTTCGGAGATCGCCAAGGCCGAGCCGGGAAACCTGAAGATCATCGGGATGCTTGCCAACATTTACGTGGGCAACAAGGAATTTGAAAAGGCTGAAAAAGAGCTGCGCAAGATTATCGCCGCCGAGCCTGACAATGTAAACGCGATATTCCTGCTTGCAAAGATACTTGGCGTTATGGAGAGGTATGACGAGGCTGCGGAGCAGTTTGAGCTTCTGCTGAAACGCATGCCCGACAAACCGGACGTGTATTACTATTTCGCCCGCCTGTATATTCAGGAAAAGGACTATGCAAAGGCCGAAGAGATACTGAAAAGGGGGCTTGAGGTTGCGCCTGAAGACGATGAAATAAACTTCAGCCTCGCAGTGGTGTATGAAAAACTGAAGAGGTTCGACGAGATGTTTTCATATCTCAGGAAAACCCTCAAAATCAATCCCGATCACGTCGAGGCCCTTAATTACCTTGGATACTCATATGCGGACAGGGGGATCAATCTTGATGAAGCCCTGAGCCTCATCAAGAGGGCGGTTGCGCTGGCGCCTGACAGCGGCTATATCCGCGACAGCCTCGGCTGGGTTTATTACAAGAAGGGGATGTACAGGGAGGCCCTGAAGGAGATAAAAAAGGCATCCGAGATTGAAAAAGACGACCCCCTGATACTTGAACACCTCGGAGATGTTTACAGGAACCTGAACAACAGGAAGGCCGCGATAGAGGCATGGAAAAAATCCCTTGAATTCCATGAAAAGGAAGAGGGACTCAAGGAGAGGGTGGAAAAGAAGATTCAGGAATTACAATTACAGAACAATTAATGAAAGATTCATCGCTGTCGCTGAAGGCCCCTGCAAAGATAAACTGGTTTCTGAACGTGCTCGGCAGGCGCGATGACGGGTTCCACGATATCCGGAGCCTTATTCAGAAAATAACCCTGTACGACACGCTCGCATTCGCCCCTGCGGATGATTTGATATTGCAGACGGATGCCCCCATCCCCACTGAAGAAAACCTGGTCTATAAAGCCGCAGCGCTCCTGAAGAGCAGGTACGGCGTCAGGGAAGGTGCGCTGATACATCTGGATAAAAACATACCGGCGGGCGCCGGTCTCGGCGGCGGCAGCAGTGACGCAGCGGCCGCCCTTGCAGGCCTGAATGAATTATGGTCACTGTCTCTTTCCGCGGAAGCCCTCTGCAGGGCAGCGGCGATACTCGGCTCGGACATCCCGTTTTTCCTCCACGGTCCGCTTTCTTTTGTGTCCGGCAGGGGGGAAAATATAATCCCGTGCAAGGCCGAAAAAACACTGGATATCCTCCTTGTAAAGCCGTCTTTTGATGTATCAACCGCATGGGCGTATGAAAACTTCTCAAAGTTGACAAAGAAAACCGGGAAAGTGGATAATATTGAATCCATTATCCGCAGCATAGAAAGGGCGGAAGTTGACGGCATGACAGGGGATCTATCAAATGATCTTGAAACCGTTACAGTCGAAAGCTTCCCCGTGATCGGGGAGATAAAAGATCGGCTGGCCGGAGAGGGAGCCGTGGTTTCCCTGATGAGCGGCAGCGGCCCCACCGTGTTCGGCGTATTTGAATCACGCGGCAGGGCGGAGAAGGCAGCGGGGGCGTTTGACGGGTTCTGGACAGCGGTTGTACGGACGGTTGCAGGCTGAAGCTTAACGGAAACTTTGGGGCGTCGACAAGCGGAAAGTCACAGGGTTTTGGTCCCTGCATTCGGGGGTTCGAATCCTCCCGCCCCAGCCATTGTAACTGAATAAAAGAAGATGGAAACAGTAAAAGATTGCGGGCGTTCTGTTCCCAAAAAACCGAGAGCAAATTGGCTTGCGCGTAATTACGGTATAAATATTTTTATGTCGGGGCGGGAGGCGGCGAGAGCGCCGGTGATTATAATCCGTGTCCCTGCCCACTCAAGATTCAGCCGGCTTCTGCCGAATCGGAAAGAGGAAATATTAAACCACCAAACAGGGAGGGCGGTATGTTCAAAAAATGGGGATCAGAGATGGAAAACGCCAAAACCGGAAATAACGGCAAACAACAGCCGGCAAACCCGGCGGCTGCCGATGTCGGAGTGAATGAGGGCATCAAAGCTGCAACGGAAAAAATCACCGGCGCGAAAAAGATAAACACCATCCTGAAAGGCAGCAAGCTGATAGGCAATATCAATGTAACCTGCGACCTTGAATTGAGCGGAGATGTAGAGGGGGACATAATCTCTGAAAAGAACTCCAATATCGCCATCAAGGGCACCTGCAAGGGGAACATTGAAACCAGGGAAGGAAATGTGGAGATTGACGGCGTGCTGCAGGGCGGCGATATCACCGCGGGCAACAATGTGACGATCTCCGGCAGGTTCAGCGGGGGCGAGGTCAGGGCAAAGGGCAGAATATATGTGAACGGTGAATTCGAGGGAAGACTGGAAGGAAACGAGATAGAGATAGGCTCGAATGCCACGGGCAAGGGGGAACTGCTTTACAGGGAGTTCATTTCCATCGCCAAGGGGGCCAAAGTGGATGTGCAGATCAGCAGGACCCAGCAGGAACTGAAGGTGCTGAAACCCCCGCAGGAGAGGAAGGTTGTGGATATCGCGCCCAAGGACAAGGCGGCGAGCAAGGCGTAATTCATTGAAAATATATCAATCAGGCCGGTCCATCCGTTCCCTGCCGGCGGACAACTCGCCGAGAGAGACATGTTCTTTAACGGCAAAGAGTGTTCCGATTATAACAGTGGATCCCATTACTACAAGCCACGCAACAATGCCGAAGCTTAATGCAACGGCCTTATCAACGCCGAATATGCCGTTCAGAGCGGCGATGCATCCCAGTTGGTATGAGCCTATGAATCCGGGAGTGGGCACGACGGTGATAAAGATAGCCACGGTGAGGCTCAGGATGACAAGCGAAGATATTACGGGAATATCGATCTCTATATCAAATGCCAGATAAAGTGGATAGTACAGGATAATAAATGAGCCCCAGATGAGAAACGTGAGGATAACCGTGGCCGACAACCCCTGTTTGTCCCGTATTATCTCAAGCCCGTTCGTAAAAGAATGAACCATGCCGAAAATCTTCTCCCTCCACTTGTGCGGAAGGATGCGCGTGCATATGTCCACTATTTTCATGGCCAGATTGTTTTTATACTGCAGCAGGGCCGAAAACAGAAAAATAAACATGCAGAACGACAAAGCCGTAACCCCGAAAATCTTGACCTTGTCCAGCAGGTCGGCTGTCCCTTCGGCGCTGCCCGAGGAAAATATCCCGGGCATGAAAAACAGCACCCATACGAGCAAAAGCAATACCAGAACCAGGTCGAACAGTCTCTCTATGAAAATGGTGGCAAACGAGGCGCTGAAGCTTATGCGTTCCTTTTTGCTGAGAAGGTATGCCCTTATGAACTCGCCCGCTCTTGCCGGGAGCATATTGGCCGTAAAACCTATCATCAGGGGGGAATAGAGACGCGATGTCCTTACATTCTTTACCGACCGGATCAGATAGCGCCATCTCATTGCCCTCAACACGTAACTGATGACAACTATTACTACTGCAAAAACAAGATAGATGTAATGTGCCGACAAGAGGGCGTTGCCGAGCTGTGCGATATCCACATCCCAGAAGGCATAGACCAGGGATAAGCCCATGACAACAAGGCCGATAAGGAGATGAAGATGTTTTTTTTTCATAAAATCTCCATGAACACATAGTATAACTGTAATTTTATTTAACAATCAAGCAAGGTGGAATTAAAAAATTAAAACGAGTTGCAGGGTGAGTTTATCCGATAATACTGTGACATTGCACATAATTGTGACAGCATATATCTGTGCAAGTCATACATTTTCCCCGCCGCTCAACCGGAATTGAACGCCCCTTTCATGCTAATCCACTGTTTTATAAAGGAAAAAGCGGAAGCCGAACTTTTTTGTGTGTCTGGCACAGCTATTGCACAACAGAAGACGTTATGAAAGCGTCCGGAGAACCGAATACTGAAAAAGGAAATATAAACAAGAGGTTCTGCCCTCTCCTCTCGAAACCTTCAGATGATTGCTACTGTGTGAAGCTGAGCAGTCAGGACATAGAAAGGGCCGTACATTTCTGCACGAAATATTTCAAGAGATGCGAAGTATATAAGAACATCAATTGTGAAGGTCCCGGTGTTGCATATTAATGAAATTTTCGCTCTTGCAGCGTGCCGCCGTGGTCCCGTTACTCACTGAACTTCCCTTTCCCCTGTCTCTCACGTGAGTAAGCGGGGCTTCTATCTAATGGTTATGATTGGTTATGATGGATTACCGGGAGGCAACCGCAGGGATTGACAAAAGCCGTCATAATATGTAGTCTTAAAATATAATACTCTCCGTCTACTTGTATTAAACACTTTAAGCCGTATTAAGTACGGACGGTACTCTTTAAATAACGTGTCGGCTAAACCGGGGAGAGAGAGGAGTCTCTCCCGAGGTCTGAAATGAGAGAGAAAAAATACATAATTACGGACACAAAAAGTGAAAAGGCCTTTCATTTTATCCGGGACAGGAAACCCGTCCCGGTGGAGGAGCCGGCGGATCAGTCGATCAGGCTTGGAGAAGTGACTGCGCAGGACAAGCTCATTCTTGAAGGTCGTCCACCGGAATCCATACTGAAAGAGATAGGTTCCGCCATGTTGCGGGAAGGGAACCCTTCACGCAGGCAGCAGTCCGGCAGCCACAGCCTGTCCGCGTTGTGTCATTTCAAAAGCCAGCAGAAATAACCGCCCTGCTCTTTTTTCCGTTATCTGTTTGATCATGTAAGGCCGGAATCCGTTATCTCCGTGTGAGCATGAAAGGCGTGTTTCCGCGCAGACTTTTCCGCCCCGTGTATGCCGCCCACGGCTCTTTACAGCGCCTCTTGCCCCTTTTCTCCTGTCCTGATGCGGATCGCCTCCTGCAGGTTGTAGATAAATATCTTGCCGTCGCCGATCTCGCCCGTCTTGGCGTTTTCCTGAATTGTATCCACCACCTCGTCAAGCTTTTCCTCGGACACGGCCACTTCAATCTTGACCTTCGGGAGAAACTTCACCTCGTACTCCACGCCCCTGTATACCTCCATGTGTCCCTTCTGTCTTCCGAAACCCTTGACTTCCGTGACCGTCATGCCCTGTATGCCAATCTTGTTCAGGGCGTCTCTGACCTCGTCGAGTTTGAAATGTTTGATGATGGCTTCTATCTTTTTCATTCGTTCCTCCTGTACAACAGATTGGATTTATCGTTCACCGGCATAAAAACACCGCCCGGGGGCAGGGGGGGAGCCGGAGGTTTTACGCCGGACTCCCCCTGCCGGCTTATGCAACATCAAGGTTTAGCTTTCAGAAGTTTTAAAATGTCTCCTGACCATATATGCAGCACCCCTTACTGTCTCTTGAGTGCGGCTGACGGATGCAACTGAAAATCAGGATACGCCTCATTGCCGTGCTCGCCGATGTCGAGCCCCTCCATCTCCTCTTTTTCTGAAGCCCTCAGACCTATGGCGGCATTGACGAACTTGAAAATCACAAACGACGCTCCGAATGCCCAGACAAACGCGGCTGCGATTCCGAGCAACTGTACCCCTATGATCTTCAGGTTTGTCCCGCCCGTATTGAACAGCCCTGCCGCCAGCGTGCCCCAGGCGCCGCAGACACCATGCACGGAAATAGCGCCCACGGGGTCGTCGACCTTGAGAATCTTGTCAATAAACACCACCGACAGGACAACAAGGGGACCGGCGATCAGTCCGATGATAACCGAGCTTGCAGGGCTGACATTGGCGCAGCCCGCTGTAATGCCGACCAGCCCTGCCAGGGCGCCGTTCAAGGTCATCGAGGCCTCCGGCTTCCTGAACATCACCCAGGAAGTTATAAGGGCGCCCACTGTGCCGGCCGCCGCAGAAAGCGTGGTGTTCACGGCAATTCCGGCAATGTCGCTTATCGCCGCGGTCGTGCTGCCGGGGTTAAAGCCGTACCAGCCGAACCACAGGATAAAGACACCGAGTGCGGCCAGCGGGATGTTGTGGCCCGGGATAGCGTTGACCCTGCCGTCGGGGCCGTACTTTCCGATCCTCGGCCCCAGCACGATAGCGCCTGCGAGGGCGGCCCAGCCGCCGATTGAATGCACGACGGTGGAGCCGGCGAAATCGATAAATCCGAGGTTCTCCAGCCAGCCCGCGCCCTTGTACAGGCCGCCCCATGCCCATGAGCCGTAGACCGGGTATATTAAAGCGCTTATTATCACGCTGTAGGCAAGATAGCCGGAAAATTTCGTGCGTTCAGCCATGGCCCCCGACACAATGGTTACGGCAGTGGCTGCAAACACTACCTGGAACATCCAGAACGCCAGCGTCCAGGGGTCTCCGTCCCTCGTGAAGTCGCTAAGAAAGAAACCGCTCGTGCCGAACCACCCTGTCTTTGAGATTCCGAACATCAACCCGAATCCGATTGCCCAGTAGGCGAGCGAGCCGATGGAGAAGTCCATGAGATTTTTCATTATAATGTTGACGGCGTTTTTCGCCCTGGTAAAGCCGGCTTCCACCATGGCAAAGCCCGCCTGCATGAAGAAGACCATGAAGGCCGCAACGAGTGTCCAGACAAAGTCTGCGTTTTTCTGCACAGCCGCGATCCCCTCAGCGTTGCCGGCAACCGTGGGGGCGGCCTCGCCGGCGAAAGACGTGGCCGCACCTATCAGGGCCGTAACCAATACCGTTAAAATCATCCGTCTTTTCATCTGATATTCCTCCTTTAAGAAACTATTCAACCCGGCGACAAACAAGCTAAATCCATGCCAGCCCGCAACCTCTTGATATTAAAAGGAATCATAATCGTTCATGTTACCTTAATGTAGCATGAACGACAATATTGTAGGACAATTTTGTCAGCCGGCGTATGGCTTCACGCAACGCGCCGGCTGAAGGGCAGGGCGCCTTTTTGATTTTTCATCCGGGAATTTACTATTATATGAACCGGCTTGCTTTGCAGTGCTGCATAAAAGGGCAGGAGAGACAGCGCTCCCCGCGGTCTTTCAATGCAAGCGCAGGAATTGAAGTTGCCGGACGGATCCGGGCAGCATAATCACTTTTCAGGAAAGAGGGCAATCTGATGGTAAAGGTCGGAATAATCGGAGGGTCGGGTCTTGACGACCCGGATATTTTGAAGGATGCAAGAGAGATTACGGCTGAAACGCCCTACGGAGCACCGTCGTCCGTTCTTACATGCGGTGTGATCGAAGGCGTTGATGTGGCTATCCTGGCAAGACATGGAAAAGACCATTCCATATACCCCACAAAGGTGAATTTCCGGGCCAACATATGGGCGCTTAAGGAACAGGGATGCACGCATATCCTCGCATCCACCGCCGTAGGCTCCCTGCGTGAGGATATAGCGCCGGGGCATCTCGTGTTTCCCAGCCAGTTTATAGACCACACAAGAAAGAGAGAGGTCACCTTTTTTGATGAAGATGTGGTGGTGCATACGCCCATGGCTGAACCGTTCTGCCCAAACCTCATTGACCTGCTTTCTTCATCCGCCGGAACACTGAAGATACCCTTCCATAAGAACAAAACAGTGATCACCATCGAGGGGCCGCGATTCTCCACAAAGGCGGAAAGCCATATGTTCAGAAGCTGGAACGCTGATGTTATCAATATGAGCACAGTTCCGGAGGTTGTGCTTGCGAGGGAAAAACAGATGCACTATGCGGCAATCGCGATGTCGACGGATTATGACTGCTGGCGCGAAGAAGAGGAGTCCGTAACATGGGAAATGATCATGGAGACCATGAAGAAAAACGCGGATCAGGTGATCAAACTTTTCATGCACGTCATTCCAAAGATAAAGGGGTATGATGATATATGTGTCAAGTAAGCCTTAGTGTTGCATAAGCCGGCAGGAGAGTCAGCCGTAACACCCGCCGCGGACTCCCCTGCACGCGGGCGGTGTTTTTATGCCGCTGTAAGGTTAATACACCGGTCGCGCGGCACAAACCTGTAACTTATTTCAAAGGAGGTTGCATCAATGCCTATTAAATCGAGAATCCGTACTATTCCCGACCATCCCAAAAAGGGAATCATGTTCAGGGACATAACAACCCTTATCAAGGACCCGGTGGGCTTCAGGCTGGTGATAGACAACTTCACCCAGAGATATATAACCGACAATGTTGATTTTGACATTATCGCCGGTATAGAGGCGCGGGGATTTATTATAGGAGGAGCCCTGTCGTACACATTAGGAAAAGGGTTTGTGCCTATCAGAAAGCTCGGCAAACTCCCTGCAGAGGTCGAAAGGCATGAATACCGGCTCGAATACGGAACGGACACGGTCGAGATACACAGGGATGCCGTGGACAAAGGGACAAAGGTGCTCCTGATTGACGACCTCCTTGCAACGGGCGGCACAGCGCTCGCCGCCGCGACGCTTATCGAGAAGCTCGGGGGGGTTGTCTCTGAGATGGCGTTTATAGTCAACCTTCCGGATGTGGGCGGATACAGGAAACTGAAGGATAAGAATTATAATGTATTTTACCTGACGGAATTTGAAGGCGATTAGCCCCCAGGCCGCAGTTGTCAGGGTGCAAAATGAAACAGGTCCCCCCTCCCCCGGCTGGAGGGGGGCAGGTGGCATTTCAATACACTAACACTCCATGCCCGTTTTCTGGGCCTGCATATAATTCAATATTCCTTCGGGATCACATTCTATGCACATATCTATCCCCTGGATGATCTGCATATCCTGGCAAAGCATGTATGCCCTCTTAAGTTCGAAATTATTAGTCCTTTCTATTACCGACTTCTTGGACCGTACATGCACCTTTCCGCAGTTCATGCATATCCATATGAAATTGTGTTTTGCCGACTCAAGGCACGTCTTGCATACATGGATTTTCACGCCCGGTGTGACCTCAGTGTTAATCGAGGTATACTCCTGCCTGCACAAGCTGCACTTTTCCTGCTTATTGTTGATCTCTACCATTTTTCTTCCCCTTCCTTTGCATTTGTTCCTGTCAAAAGACTTCCCCTCCTTTCTTCACAATGAGAAAGATGAAAGCAATTTGCATGCCTGCTGGTGTTAAAATAATGCCGGACACGGTTTCCCCCAGCACGGTCAAACCTAACTGCCCGGAATAAAGATGAATTTTCATTATACATCCCGTGCCGGGTTTTTATGGAGCAGATGAGGAGGCTTTAATAACTGAACTATAAAAGATGAGCAGGAATGCCCTTGGGTCAATTAATTGGCGGCGTGTGATAAAAGATTCTGCGGCAGGTTTGTCCTCCCTGTTTACCTTAATGTTGCATAAGCCGGCAGGGGAATCCGCCGTAAGACCTCCGGACGCCCCTGCCGGCATGCGATGTTTTTATGCCGTTGTAAGGTTTATGCGGTATCAGAGTCTGACGATAATCTGTACATGTGTAACGCCCTGCTCCCTGTCCGAAACCTGCAATATAAGCTCTTCCCCGCCCTTTTTGGCGGTGGCCACGTACATGCCGGTCAGTTTCATGGTGGTTTGAACATCCCAGCCCGCTGAATCCAGTCTATCCATGTAAAAGTCAAATGTCTCGACGCGGGGTTTTTTCACCTCGATGTTGATCTGCCTGATATTTTTCTTCGACCCCGCCTGTGCAAAAACCAGCTTTCCGCCGGGCAGCACCGGTATCTCCGGAGGCCAGCCTTCCGGTAACTCCCCGCTGTTCATACTGACGGTAACAGATTCCCCTTCCCCTGTCCGGAGAACAATCCTGTTTTCTTCCTTTTCCACCACGCGGGTATCCTTTGCCGGCCTGCAGCCCGCGATCATGAGAATGCCGAAAGTAAAAACCAGTACAAGTGACAGCTCAGTTAGTCTTTTCATTGTACTTCAATCCGTAAAAAACCCTGTTATTATAGTGTTGCATATGTCACGAAATGAATTCAAGCTGCATGTCTTTTCAAATCCGGTAAGGGCACAGCGCCCGCTGTAATCCTTTTGATGTTTCCTGTGTGGAAAATACCGCCGTCAACCGTAACTTTAACGTTGCATAAGCCGGCAGGAGAGTCCGGCGTAAAACCTCCGGCTCCCCCTGCCCGCGGGCGGTGGTTTTATGCCGCTGCAAGGCAAGGTGATACGGATTTCTTTATTTTTATTTCAGGCCGTCTTATAATGTTGGTGCATGATGCCGGGCAGGGAATGGGAAAGCCTGATGGTCTCCCGGTGACACCTTATGATGCAGAAGAAAATCCGTCTTGACAGATTACTGGTTGAAAAGGGGCTTGCCGAAAGCAGGGAAAAGGCAAGGGCGCTGATCCTCGGGGGCAGCGTGCTTGTCAACGGTGTGGTCGCAGACAAGGCAGGCGCGCAGGTAAGGCCGGACGATGTGCCGGAACTGAAGAACAAAATGCCCTACGTCAGCCGGGGAGGCCTGAAGCTTGAGCACGCAATAGAGGAATTCGGGATCAGTGTAAAGGACAAGACGGCCGTGGATATCGGCGCATCAACAGGGGGCTTTACCGACTGTCTCTTGCAGTACGGCGCAAAAAAGGTTTACGCGGTCGATGTGGGCTACGGCCAGTTCCACTGGAGACTGAGAAACGACAGGAGGGTCGTCCTGCTTGAGAAGACCAACATAAGGTATCTGGATACGGATTCAATACCGGAAAGAGCGGACATCGTTGTGATCGATGTATCTTTCATATCTCTCCTCAAGGTCATGCCGAAGGCCCTTGAGCTTCTGAGGCCCGGCGGGGAGATAATAGCCCTTATCAAGCCCCAGTTCGAGGCCGGCAAAGGTGAGGTCGGCAAAGGCGGGGTGGTCAGGGATGAAGCCAAACGCCTTGAGATTGTTGAAATGATAAAACGCGAATCGGAGGATGCGGGGCTTGATGTCCGGGGGACGACGGCATCCCCGGTCAGGGTGCCGAAAGGCAATGTGGAGTTCCTGATATATCTGGTGAAAAAGACGCGGCCGCAGCCATAATGCCACGTGTATGGTATAATTCCCCGTAATCCACAGGGCGGAATATCCCTTGATGTTGCATAAACGTGCAGGGGAGTCTGCCGGGAAACCTTTATAAAGCGATGGGATATCGGAAATATGTCCCTGTTGCAGGAAATAACGAAGGGTGAAGTCCAAAAAGACGTCGATATGCCGTGCGGAATATTACCTGAAGGTATCGCAGATAAAGCTTTCCCGGCAGACTCCCCTGCTCCGCCGCCGGTGTTTATGCAGATGTAAGACAATGTGATGAAACCGCATGCAAGTATCATAGAAACCATCGGAAGGACCCCGCTTGTCAGGCTCAATAAAATACCGGGGCCTGACGATGCGGAGATCTGGGCCAAGCTGGAAGGCTTCAATCCCGGAGGGTCCGTAAAGGACAGGATCGCCCTTTCCATGATAGAGGCCGCTGAAAGGGAGGGAAAGCTCAAACCCGGGGGCACGATTATAGAGCCCACAAGCGGCAACACCGGGATCGGCCTCGCACTGGTCGCTGCCGTCAAAGGGTACAGGCTGATCCTCACCATGCCCGAGACGATGTCCCTGGAGAGAAGGCAGATATTTCAGGCCTTCGGCGCGGAACAGGTGCTGACATCAGGAGACAGGGACATGATGGGGGCGGTGGAAGAGGCGGAACTGCTGCTGAAGAAAAACCCCGGATATTTCATGCCCATGCAGTTTGAAAACCAGGCCAATCCGGAAATACACAGGAGGACGACCGCTGTCGAGATCCTGGAGGCCATGGGCCCGGATATTGACGCCCTTGTCGCCGGAGTGGGCACCGGGGGGACCATCACGGGCACCGGCGAGGCATTGAGGGCCGTGAAGCCGGATATCCTGATAACCGCGGTCGAGCCTGCGGCCTCACCGGTTCTGTCGGGAGGCGAGCCCGGCGTGCACAGGATAGCGGGCCTTGGCGCCGGTTTTTATCCCGGGGTGCTCAACACCCGGATATATGACGAGGTTATTGCGGTAACCGATGAAGATGCAATGTCCATGAGCCGGCGCTTGGCCAGAGATGAGGGGATACTTGCCGGTATTTCATCAGGCGCTGCGGCGCGGGCCGCGCTCAAGGTGGCCGCCGGACTGGGAAAAGGCCGGAGGGTTGTTGTGATTTTCCCGGACAGGGGAGAGAGATATTTCAGCACAGGGCTTTTCGCTTCCCCGGAAAACGGGGAATGATGGATGGCGGGATGGACGGGACTTGAACCCGCGACCTCCGGCTTGACAGGCCGGCGTTCTAACCAACTGAACTACCACCCCATATAAGAGAATCAGTGCATCTGAGAGGGTGAGAAATTTGCCTCAATCATTTTAGCAGATAGCATACATAAATGCAAAGCCGTTGCCAGACTCACCGTGTTTTCAGTGCATATCTTTCAAACAGTTGCAGTCCCTCGAGGTGTTTCCCGGTGAAGTCATAGGATATGATCTTCCAGTACTCGACCAGCTCTTTCCCGCTGATCCATTCCCTCTGCGGGGCCTCTGCGGCTATCGAGGGAAAGCTCCTGGCCGCATATTTCTTTGCATTGATCAAGTCGTGCGACAGCCTCCTGACGAGCCCGCCCTTTTGCGAAAAGGATTTCTTTCTGACCACCCAGAGGGCATATACAAACGGCAATCCCGTGAATTTATACCATAATTCGCCAAGGTCGTAAATAAAAAGCGATGAATCCCGGCTCCTGCCCCCCGGGCCGGGAACCTTCCCTGTGGAGGTCTTCCTGGCCTCTATCATCGCCGTATCCCCTATCAGGAGGACCGCGGGCGATGAAGTGAGAATGCTCCTGACACTGCGCCGGTTCGTCTGCCTGAACCGCGGCTTCACGGACAGGAAGTCCCGGAGGATGACCCTCAACAGGGCGGTCGAGGTCTCGGACTCCGAGGATACTTCTATCGTCTTGCCCCCCAGTTCATTCAGGGGAACTTTTGAAAACAGCAGTATGCTCTTTACAGGACCGGAGGAGCTTATGGAAAACCACGGCAGTATGAGATAATGCCTGCGGTTCCTGAGATACTCTATGGATGATGAAGGTGTGATATCGATCTCACCGCTGCGGAGCATTCTGTTGAGTCTGGACGGTACGCCCCTGATGAACCTGTATGCCGAGTTGTCACATTTCCTGTCAAGGTAATAAAACATGGGGAAGAGGTTGGCATACGGAATCCTGCCTATTATGAGTTTCTCACTTTTCAACGGTTATCCCTTTATCACCCCGAGCGGTCTCAGCCTGGCGACCTTCCCCGACAGACCTGCATTATGGACGACCTCCACGACATCCGAGACGTCTTTGTATGCCTCCGGCATCTCCTCTGCAAGCGTGCCCCTGCCCGTGGCCCTTACGATTATGCCCTTGTCTTCCATTTCCCTCCATATGGCGCGGCCCCTGGCTTTTTTTATCGCCTGGTGTCTTGACAGCAGCCTGCCCGCGCCGTGGCACGTGGAGCCGAATGCCTCCTGCATTCCCCTTTCAGTGCCGATCAGGACAAATGAGGCCCTTCCCATGTCACCGGGGATTATCACAGGCTGTCCCGTCTGCCTGTAGGCGCGGGGGAGTTCGGGATGTCCCGGCGGAAAGGCCCTTGTTGCGCCCTTGCGGTGGACGACCAGGTTTCTTTTCCTGCCGTCAACCACGTGTTCCTCGACCTTGGCGATATTATGGGCGACATCGTATACAAGGCTCATCCCTGCGGCATCCGGGCCTGCATCAAATATGCGCATGAAGGTCTCCCTCACCCAGTGCGATATACACTGCCTGTTCGCCCACGCGTAATTCGCGGCGGCCTTCATAGCGGCGAAATAGTCCCTTGCCTCGGGGCTGTCAAACGGCGCGCAGGCAAGCTCCCTGTCAGGCAGTTCTATGTTATATTTCCTTACAGCCTTCTGCATTATCTCGATGAAATCCGTGCACACCTGGTGCCCGAATCCCCGGGAGCCCGTATGAATCATGACCGTGACGCCGTCTTTGAATAACCCGAGGCTGTTTGCGACATTTTCATCGTAAATCTCATCCACGTACTGGATCTCGGCAAAATGATTTCCGGACCCCAGGGTGCCCTGCTGCACCCTTCCGCGCTCATATGCCCTGCTGCTTATCAGGTCAGGGTCCGCGCCTTCAATACATCCGCCTGATTCGGTATGCTCAAGGTCTTCCCTGTCGCCGAAGCCGTGTTCAACCGCCCACCCGGCCCCTTTGACAAGAACCGATCTCTCGTCTTTCGAGTCAAGGCGGAGCCTGCCCCTGGAGCCCACGCCCGTGGGAATATTCCTGTAGAGGCTGTCAACGAGGTCCCTGATCCTGGGGAGTATGTCCTCTTTCCCGAAATTGCTCCTCAGAAGCCTGACGCCGCAGTTTATATCATATCCCACGCCGCCCGGGGAGATAATGCCTTCTTTCAGGTCAAACGCCGCCACTCCCCCTATTGTGAAGCCGTAGCCCGTGTGGATATCGGGCATTGCAAGTGAAGACCCCGCTATGCCCGGCAGGGTCGCAACATTTGCAACCTGCTCGATCGATTTCGCTTCAAGCTCTTTTTCCAGAGTTTCATCAACATATATGATTCCGTTTGTACGCATCCCCGGCTTGTAGTCCCGGGGGATTTCAAGCCTTGTGCCGTCAATCCTGTGAAGTCTCTCGATAGTCATGCTATCCTCCATCCCCCTCCGGCCGGTGGAGGGGAGACTCTATAGAGTGTTCTCCCCCGACAGGGACATATCCCTTGTTTCAATACAGGGGTGTATATTATATATCAAACACCACCACCGCTTCCCAGCCGGAATCCACCCGCCTGAACGACAGGCCGTGATACGTTGCCGCCTTGACAAGAAGCCTGCTCTCGTTGACACCGGGACTGAAACAGCCGCCGGAAACCCTTGCCGCTAACCTGACCTTGCCGCGCTTTCCGCTTACAGGAGTTGAATCATCCCGTGCATGTCCAAGAGCGATATCGAACCGTTTCCCTATGAATCCGTATGTATCAAACAGGAATACAAGCTCGTTCAGCCACCGCACGAGGAGGTCTTCCATGCTTTCCCCTCCGAGGACCACCTCCCTTTCTTCAGTCTCTTCCATCCCCGCAGTGTCTGTAATGAGTTCCGACAGCCCTTCGGCCGCATTCCGGAAAAGCTCCTCGAGGGTCCGGCCCCGCACCCTGAGGGCCACGTCCCCGGAGATGTCGATCTGTTCGTACTTTTTCATGATTACGGAATGTTGCAATGCAATAAAAGCAGCCTTGCAGGCTCCCCTGCCCGGTTATTCAGGATTAAAATTCGAGCCTCCTGCAAAAGTATGAAAATGGCTGTATATGTCATTTCGACCAAATGGAGAAATCTTTTGGTATCGATGAGTTATAAGACATCTCTCTCCGTTCGATGTGACGCACGGAGAACTTTTGCAAGAGCCCCATTTAATGTAAAGAGATTCCGGATGCATGGTCTTTTACCCGGTTCATTCAGCGGTGAAAAGGCTCTTTTTATTATTGTAGCAAAAATCAGGCGGAATTTATGTATAATTTAACAGCGGCCCCGGTTTATTACGGAAACGCTCGACATGCACTAAAGTTATCCCGTATAGTGTCGTATCAGAATATAAACAGTCATTGACAGCCGGCAGAACTTTTTCTGCATGGGGGACAACATGGTTACAGGTCGATCAACGGGTGACGGCAGGCTGAAAAAGGCCGGCGCCCGCCTGTCAGCGGGATGTCTGGTGCCGGGCCTTTTTTTGGTTTTAGCTCTGCTGTCTTACGCGCATGCCGCCTCAGAGACAATCTTCACCATCCAGGCCGGAAGCTTCAGGGGCAGGCCGGATGCCTTCAGGCAGTTTGATTTCCTGCAGCGTAAACTGAGTGAACAGGGACGTGAATATCTGAGGGTCGAAAAGATCGGGAAATTCCATGCGGTGCGGCTCGGGAAGTTCGATGACCGTCTCAAGGCGGAAGAGTTTCTCGATGCCAATAAATCCCTGCTGCGCGGCGCCATTGTCATGGACGCCTATTTTATTCCCGCACGGATTGAAAAATTATACAAAAACCCTTCACCGGCCGCTGAAGCGGCCGATGAACGGGATACCCCGCCTGCTGCGGACACGGCAACAGAGGTGATGATACCGGAAACGGTGGAGGAGCAGGCCGGGATGATATCGGATATGCTGGACAAACATGACTATGAAAACGCCCTGAAACTGGCAAAGGCCGCTGTGGCAAGGCGGCCCGATGATCCCGGGCTCAACGCCTGGTACGGCACCGTCCTGCTGAAGATGGACCGCCCTGAAGAGGCGTTGAAGTACTTCAGGAAGGCATCGGAGTCCCGGCCTGATGTCTCCGGCTATTACAGCGGCGCAGGGTACTGCCTGTCTTTTTCAGGCCGGTTTGAGGAGGCCGTTGATGAATTCAGCAGGGCACTGGCGCTTGACCCGGACAATATCGACGCGCTTACGGGACTGGGGGTGGCCTATGCGAAGACCGGAAGGAAAGACCGTGCCATGGATATTTATATCAGGCTCAAGGATCTCGAAAGCGATACCGCGGGGAAACTCCTGAAGATAATCGAGGGACAGCCTTAACCTTAATGTTGCATAAGCAGGCGGGAGAGTCCGCAGGCGGTGTTTTTATGCAACTGTAAGGTTAATAATCCGCACCAGCGCAGCAGGGGCAGGTGATGCATGGATTATTCCCCGTGCGCCCCTTCCAGCCTGTCGAAAAGGTCATTGCGGAAGGCCGGCAGGCGCGAATGAGGTTTCACTTCTTCAACCGGCTGCCTGACAACAGGCGGCCTCACGGTTTGAGGCGCATTCCGGTCACTGTCAAGCATCCTTAATGCGCCTGTTGTCAATACTGCCGCCGTGATTACGGCTGCCGTGATGTACAACCACAGTCTCCTGCCCCTGTGCTTTCCAGCGGCCGGCCTTTCGGCGTGTTCCCGCCCTGCGGGCATTATCTCCCCGGCGGCGGAGCCCGGTACATCCTCTGCCCGGACGGGGTCCTTGAGCAAAGGAGTTCCGTTATACTCTTTCCTTTTCACAGGGTCTGACAGGAGGTCATAGGCGCAGGTGATACAGGAAAGTATAACGGTTAACTTCTTTTTAATATCCCCGTCACGGCCCGGCAGGGAAAAATGCCTGTCCGGATGAAACCGCCTTGACAACTCGTAGTACGCTCTCTTGATTTCTTCCGCCGAGGCATTCTTTTCAACGCCGAGCATCTCGTAGTATCCGAGACTCCTGCAGCCCCTGTACATATCTTCAATCCGTTGCAGGAACTCATCTGCCGGCGCCGCCGAAGGCGCGCCGAAGGCGTCCCCGTGCAGCTCAAAAGGCGGTTCATCCTCACCCCTCACCTTAATGAGCCTTATGCTCAGGAGGGCGCAGATGGCGCGGAGCGTCTCGAAATCATTGGCGGAAGAAAAAAACATTATCATCTTTATGGGATACAGGCCGTTCACGTAGGAAAGAAGCCTCTTGTCGGCGTCTTCAAGTGTGAACTCCTGAAAGATATCCAGGGGGTCCCGTGAAAAGTTCAGCACCGAATCCATCGGCGGGCACAATTCTCTCAGGCAGGTGAAATTATTGATTCTCCGGATGCCCCTGTAGATCAGGTCCGCCGCGCTGAAGCACAGTTTTATCCCCGTGTCCTCGGGCAGGATACCCTCGTGGAATTCAAATTCGGCATCTTCAACGGCAAACAGGTTGAGAATGATCTCCTCCACCTGGTGTCTCACGGCCCCCGCAAGTTCATCGGGTGTCAGGTAGCCGAGCTTTACCAGGACCTTTTCCATGCACTGGCCTGTCCTCAGGGATAAATCCGACGACTGGTAATATTCTTCAAGGGTGATCCTTCCCTCCTTCAGGAGGAGCTCGCCCAGTTGCTCATCGCTGTCACCGGAAGAGGCGAACACTATGTCCCCGTTTTCAATAAATATCTTTTTTACGCCGGCCCGGCTTTCTATGAGGAGGATTCCCGTGCTCGTCCCCCTCTGAAGATAGATGAGCAGGTCGGCAAGCCTGAAGTCCCTCAGATTGCCCTTATAGACTTCGGCGCCTGCCGCTTCATGCGGAGAGGCGTTGCGACGCTCCACCGAATCTGTTTTCCCCTGTTTATTCATTGTTTCCTGTTTTGAATCCGCCCTGATTTCAAACGCCCCGCAGTTACACCTGCTGCTTCCCCGTTCTTAGCAGTTATTTCGGCATATGTGCCGGAAAACATAAATGCGCCTGTATTGTTTTTCGATACCGCGGCATCCACCCCTCCCCCGCGGACTCCCCTGCCCGTTTATGCAATATTCAGCGGTCATGCCGCCTCTAAAGCCCGCCGCTGAACGTACCGATAAATAAATCAGGAGCAGCGGAAAAGGGAAGAAGAGGTTGAATATGTATAACTACATGGTCTTCAATGTATCTCAGAGAAAGTTCTACAGGGACTTCATGTCATATTACAAGCGCAATCCCGGCGACGATATCTACTTTGTTTCCATAAATCATCCGGATTTCTTCAAGTACCTCGAGGAGTTTATAGAGAGAAGAATGAACTGATCAACTGCAGAAGACCCCCTCATCCGGTCACTTCCCTCACAGCCTCGGCGGTTATGCCGCTGAGGATTTTCAATTCCCTGCGCGATATGCCCAGAGGCGGCATGAGGACGACAACATTGCCGAGAGGCCTTATCAGAAGCCCTTTTTCCCTTGCCCTGCCGCATATCCTCCATGCCGTCTTTTCTTTCAGGGGATAAGGTTCGCGGGTCTCCCTGTTTTTTACAATCTCGATCCCGACCATGAACCCCGCCTGCCTTACATCACCCACGTGCGGCAGCTCTGATATCCTCTCCAGCTCTTTTTTCAACAGAGCGATCTTCCCCTGCATCTTCTGCAGAGTCCTTTCTTTTCTGAACAACCTGAGATTTGCGATCGCGGATGCGCACGCCAACTGGTTCCCGGTGTAAGTGTGCCCGTGGAAGAATGTCTTCAGGTCTTCATACCTGCCGAGGAATGCCCTGTATATCTTCTCCGTGGTCAGGGTCGCGGCAAGCGGCAGGTAGCCGCCCGTTATTCCCTTTGCAAGGCAGAGGATGTCGGGGCTTACGCCTTCATGCTCGCATGCGAACATCCTTCCCGTCCTCCCGAAGCCTGTGGCGACCTCATCCGCTATCATGAGGACTTTGTATTTACTGCACAGTCTCCTGACCCCCTTCAAGTATCCCGGTGGTGAGGTGATCATGCCCGCCGCGCCCTGGACAACGGGCTCGATGATCAGCGCCGCTATCTCCTCGTGGTGCCGCTTCAGTATTTCTTCCGTTTTCTCAAGACAGAGGAGCCTGCATGACGGGTACCTGCCGCCGAGTTCACAGCGGTAACAGTAAGGGGACGGGGCCCTGTACGTCCTGAAAAGCAGGGGTGAGAATATTTCGTGGAAGAGGGCGATTCCGCCGACGCTGACAGCGCCTATCGTATCGCCGTGGTATGCATTGGAGAGGGAGAGGAATTTCGTCCTGCGCCTGTCTCCCCTGAGTTGCCAGTACTGAAACGCCATCTTAAGCCCTATCTCAACGGCGGTCGAGCCGTTGTCGGAAAAGAAGACCCTGCAGAGCCCCTCCGGTGTTATCTTTACAAGCATCCCGGCCAGCAGCGCGGCCGGTGGATGGGTGAGGCCGAGGAGCGTTGAATGGCTGATCCTGTCGATCTGCTCCTTTATTGCCGCATCTATCTCCTTTTTCCTGTGTCCGTGCACCGTCACCCAGATGGATGATACGCCGTCGATATACCATCTGCCGGAAATATCCCTGACAAAAGAGCCCCGCCCTTCCGTGATTATCACGGGTTCCTCACCGGCCCATTCCTTCATCTGCGTAAACGGATGCCACAGATACTCCTTGTCAAGCCGCTCGATGTGTTTTTTAACCGACCGGATATTCATGCAACTTTCACTCTCCGTTATTCCATTTAATAAACCTTGCAGTTGCATAAAACACCGGTGGACTCTCCCGTCGGCTTATGCAACTGTAAGGCCTATTATAACCCAACCGGGGGGATTCCATTGCAACATTAAGGTGCAGTCCTTGAAAAAGTCTTAAAATTTGTCCGGAGATACTGCTATACTTATTCATGAGTATGCATCCTTTCAGATTTTTGTTTTTAACAACTAACTGTTTTCCCCTGTCCGGCGCATCCTCTGAAATCCATTCCGGACAGACGTGATGTCACTGTTAACCTTAATGTTGCATAAACGGGCGGGAGAGGCTGCCGTAAAACCTTTATAAAGCGATGGGATTTTGTAAATATGTCTATGTTGCAGGAAATAACGGAGAGTGAAGTTCCAAAAGACGTTGATATGCCGT
>JALSHG010000038.1 GCA_026982355.1 Thermodesulfovibrio sp. | reverse complement strand
TGTGCCTGTATTACCGGTATCTGGGGGCATATTACTGCTGCCTGTACCGTATGACGAGGAGGCGGGCCTACCTGATCCGCTGCAGGCGCTGTATCGCCCTCTACAAGAAGTGCAGGGGATATGTATGCCGGCGATATCTCGTGCGGGCGCGGCGGTATCTGATCCTGTACAGGAAGACGCGGAAGCGCAAATACCTGTGCCTGTATTACCGGTATCTGGGGGCATATTACTGCTGCCTGTACCGTATGACGAGGAGGCGGGCCTACCTGATCCGCTGCAGGCGCTGTATCGCCCTCTACAAGAAGTGCAGGGGATAACCCCTCGGCGTATTGAGGATGCTCCGCAGGGCCGGGAAGACACGCACGTCTTCCCGGCCTTTTTCTTGTAGTAAGAGGGAATAGTTGTTATTATTAATTAACCTTGATGTGATATAAACGTGCAGGGGAGTCCGCCGGTATTTCATGCAACTGTAAGGTTAACCCATTCAAACAAGGAAATTCCACAGCGGGAGGTGTATATGGCCATAAAACAGGAATTGCTTGATATTCTTGCATGCCCCAAGTGCAAGGGGGATATCAGGCTGAATGAATCCGGGAACGGTCTTATCTGCGACAACTGTAAACTGCTGTATCATATTAAGGACGATATACCCGTCATGCTCATTGATGAGGCGGAGAAGATAGGGGATTAACCGCCGGAGGGTGCAGTTCACAGGGGGCAGGTTTCATCCTGCCCCCTGTGAATGGTTTTATTAACCTCACAGCAGCATAAAAAACATCGCCCGGGGGCGGGAGAGCATGCGGCGGGTTTTACGGCGGACGCTCTTGCCGGTTCATGCAACATTAAGGTTAATGCAGGGGATGTTTTAATAGCGATAGTGGTCGGGCTTGAAGGGTCCGTCCACAGGCACTCCGATATAATCCGCCTGTTCCTGCGTGAGCCTGGTCAGTTTGACGCCGATTTTCTCCAGGTGGAGCCTGGCAACCTCCTCGTCCAGTTTTTTGGGAAGCGTGTACACCCTGTTTTCATATCTGCCCCTGTTTTTCCACAGCTCGATCTGGGCCAGCACCTGGTTTGTAAAGCTGTTGGACATGACAAACGAGGAGTGCCCTGTGGCGCAGCCGAGGTTTACCAGCCGGCCTTCCGCAAGCAGGTAGATGGTATGTCCGTCAGGGAATACATACTTGTCGACCTGCGGCTTGATATTGATCTTTTTGATCCCAGGATAGGCATTCAGCTTGTCCACCTGTATCTCGTTGTCAAAGTGCCCTATGTTGCAGACTATGGCTTCGTCTTTCATTTTTGCCATATGCTCAACAGTGATGATGTCCCTGTTGCCCGTGGTCGTCACGTAAATATCTCCTTCGCCGAGGGTGTCTTCCACGGTCTTGACCTCATAACCCGCCATTGCGGCCTGCAGGGCGCAGATCGGGTCTATTTCAGTGACTATGACCCTTGCGCCGAACCCGCTCAGGGACTGAGCCGAACCCTTTCCAACATCCCCGTAACCGCAGACAACCGCAACCTTCCCGGCAAGCATGACATCCGTGGCCCTCTTGATGCCGTCGGCCAGTGATTCCCTGCATCCGTAGAGGTTGTCGAATTTGGATTTGGTTACAGAGTCGTTTACATTGATTGCAGGCACCAGCAGCGTGCCTTTTGACATCATTTCATACAGCCGGTGCACACCTGTCGTGGTCTCCTCGCTGACACCCTTCCACTCCTGCACCGTTCTGTGCCATTTCCGGTTGTCTGCGGCCAGCAGGGCCTTCAGGAGGTTATTGACTATCTGCAGTTCCTTGTTGTCCGTGGGTTCATCGAGGATTGCCGGGTTTTTCTCCGCCTCGTAGCCGCGGTGGATAAGCAATGTGGCGTCTCCGCCATCGTCAACGACCAACTGGGGCCCGAGTCCTCCCGGAAAGGTCAAAGCCTCGTTCGTACACCACCAGTATTCCTCCAGTGTCTCGCCCTTCCATGCAAACACGGGAATGCCCGCCCTGGCTATCGCCGCGGCGGCATGGTCCTGGGTTGAGAAGATATTGCAGCTTGCCCACCTGACATCAGCGCCAAGTTCAACGAGGGTTTCAATGAGAACCGCGGTCTGTATGGTCATGTGCAGGGAACCGGATATCCTCACCCCCTGCAGGGGCTTCCCGGCGGCGTATTTCTTTCTCACCGCCATAAGACCCGGCATCTCTTTTTCGGCTATATCTATTTCCTTTCTTCCCCAGTCCGCCAGGCTTATGTCGGCGACTTTGTAATCCTGTATGTTGCGCTCTGCTGTTGAAGTTGTCATTGTAAAACGCCTCCTATTTCCCTTCTGCCGCTTTTTTCAGGGTGTCGGCCATGTCGGTCTTCTCCCATGTGAATTCCGGCTCGTTTCTTCCGAAATGGCCGTATGCCGCGGTCTTTTTGTAAATCGGCCTTCTGAGATTAAGCTTCCTGATTATCCCGGCAGGCGTAAGATCGAAATGTTCACGTATAATGGCCTCTATTTCCTGGTCCGCAATCCTTCCGGTCTGGAAGGTATCAACAAGTATCGAGACGGGATCCGGCACTCCGATTGCATATGCGAACTGAACCTCGATCTTGTCGGCAAGTCCGGCGGCGACAATGTTTTTTGCAACATACCGTGCCATGTACGAGGCCGACCGGTCGACCTTGGAGGGGTCTTTTCCTGAAAAGCATCCACCGCCGTGGCTGCCGATGCCACCGTAACTGTCGACGATGATCTTCCTCCCTGTCAGGCCCGTATCACCCTGGGGCCCTCCTATCACGAATCGCCCCGTGGGATTGATGTGATAGGTTATATTCTCCTCGTCAAGGAGTTCGGGGGGAACCACGGGCTTTATGACTTTCTCAATGAGGTCTTCCTTCATCTCTCTCAGCGTTATATCAGGGCTGTGCTGGGAGGAAATCACTATTGTGTCGATTCTCGATGGTTTGCCGTCTTTATACTCAATGGTTACCTGTGTTTTGCCGTCGGGTCTGAGGTATCCGAGGATGTCTTTTTTCCTGACTTCCGTTAATCTCATGGCAAGCTGATGCGCCAGCATTATGGGCATCGGCATCAGCTCCTGAGTCTCGTTGCACGCATAACCGAACATGAGTCCCTGGTCTCCGGCGCCTCCTGTGTCCACGCCCAGCGCTATATCGCCGGACTGCTCGTGGATGGATGTGATAACAGCGCATGTCTCGTAGTCGAATCCGTATTTTGCCCGCGTATATCCGATATCCCTTATGGTCTCTCTTATGATCGAAGGTATGTCGACATAACAGTCAGTGGTGATCTCCCCTGCAACAAACGCGAGTCCGGTGGTGAGCAGCGTTTCACATGCAACCCTTGCCTTCTTGTCTTTAGCTATTATCGTATCGAGAATTGCGTCGGAGATTTGATCGGCAATCTTGTCAGGATGACCCTCGGTTACAGATTCGGACGTAAACAGATAATTCCTTTTTTTCATTTTCGCCTCCGGTAAAGAATAGTCTTATATTATTGATTTTTTTATTGTTATTGTCAAGAATTGCAGGGAGTTCCCAGGGCTACGTCAAGATAACAGGCAACAGGCTCAGGAAAATAAAGAAACAAAAGCAACCGGTTTTTCTCCCCAACCCGTGTTATAAACAGGGCAATGCCCTATGCCTCAGACTTTGACGTTTCCGCGGGTCGTGCAATAGGTAGCGTAAAATATTCTGTGTAAATTTGAATAAAAAAAAGAAAGGGTGTATTCTCCATAAGTTTGACTAAAAACTTTTAAAAGGAGGAATACACCCATGCCAGCAAAAGAATTAACGAATTTAA
>JALSHG010000037.1 GCA_026982355.1 Thermodesulfovibrio sp. | reverse complement strand
GCTCATAAAAGAATATCTCATGAGGGGCATGATTAAAAGCGTCCTCATACTTGCCCCTGCGCCTCTCGTCTCCCAGTGGAAGGAAGAGATGCTGTCCAAATTTCACATCGAGTTTCTGACAACGGACGATGGCGAATTCCAGTCGGCCCCCCGGGACTTCTGGAGAAACAGATTCATAATCGCATCTATCAATACGGCAAAGAGCAGCAGGAATATGCCGCTGGTAATCGAACGGTTCTATGACCTCGTGGTGGTTGATGAAGCGCATCACCTGAGAAACAGGCGCACACTGTCATGGAAACTCGTCAACCGGATTAAAAAGAAATTCATCTTCCTCCTGAGCGCAACGCCTGTGCAGAACAATCTCGTTGAGCTTTTTAATCTCATCACCCTTCTGAAGCCCGGACAGTTCAGGACAGAGAAACTCTTCAAACAGGAATATGTAAAAAGGGGCAACCCCAGGGTGCCGGCCAATAAAGAAAAGCTGAGGGAGCTCTTAAGCGATGTGATGATAAGAAATACAAGGAGCGCCATAGACCTGAAGCTCCCGAAGAGATTTGCCACAACCATCAGGGTTGAGCCCACGGAGATGGAAAAGGAAATCTACGGCGTTATAAGCGCTTATCTCAGGAAACATGAGTTCAAAAAACCGTTTATCAACCTCCTCCTGAAAGAGGCTGGCAGCAGCCCCTTTGCATTAAAGGACAGCCTTCTGAAAATAGGCGGGGAGAGCAAGCTCGGCGGCATCATCAAGGCCCTCGATGATAACAGGGACATCAGCAAGGGCAAGGCCCTCCTGGAGATACTTATGAAGAACCCCAGGGAGAAAAAGATTATCTTTACTCAGTACATAAAGACCATGGACTACATCACGGACCTGCTGGCAAGGCAGAAAGTCCCTTATGTTACCTTCAGCGGCAGTATGAGCGTGAAACTGAAGGATGCGGCTATTGCAAGATTCAGGGACGACATACCCGTCCTTGTCTCCACCGAGTCCGGCGGGGAAGGAAGGAACATGCAGTTCTGCAATACAATCATAAACTTCGACCTTCCGTGGAACCCGATGAAAATCGAACAGCGCATCGGCAGGCTCCACAGGATCGGGCAGACGAGGGACGTGTTCATATTCAACCTTTCCGTAAAAGATACCCTTGAAAACTATATCATAGACATACTCGACAGCAAGATTAACATGTTTGAGATGGTCATAGGAGAGATAGAGCCTATCCTCGGACATCTTGGTGAGGACAGGGACTTTGAGGACATAATTATGGATATCTGGCTCAAGAGCAAAGATGAGGACAGCCTGAAACAGGGCTTTGACCGGCTGGGCGACGAGATGGCAAATGCCAAGGCTGAATATGTTAAATCAAAGCTGCTCGATGAAGAGATATTCGGCGAGGATTACGAGATATGAAAAAACAGGTTCAAAGTTCAGATCCAGGGCACAAAGACATTAAGATACAGGGTGACAGACAACCATGAATAAGACATTGCCTGAGGTTGTATCTGAAATACTGACCCTCAACGGGGCCGTTGTGGAAGAGACTGGTGACGGATGTCTTGAATTTCTCGCCCCCCGGACGCTTTCGGATAAACTCAATCTCCCCGAACACGGGAGACTTCGCTTCGGCTACGATGATTCGTGCGGGAACGCAATCTCCGCGACATATGATTCCGAGCTGTTCAAGGCAATGGCGGGATTGCTGGAGGGCAAAGGAAAATTCTGTGTTGCTTCTTTGGAATCCTTCCACCCGGATACGGGAAAACTGCTTAAACACCTAAATGAAACGGTTGCCCTGAACAATGCCTCATTCCGCGTGGAAAAGTCGGAGATAAAAAACATTTCCTATTTGCTGTGCCACTTCAAGTACACGGCCATATCCGATGAAAAACGCGAGGGTATCACGCAGGTGTTGATAAACGAGCTGAATCTTTCCACCGCGACGCCCCCTGAAAACAGCCTTCTCCAGCTTCAGGACCCGGTACGGGAATCAACAGGCATTGACAGGCATGACCTGGAAACGCTATTCAGGGCATCATATTCCGCAGCGGCGGAAACGGCGAAAGAACAGCTTAAGGATTTCACGAGGAGTCTCGAGAGAAGGCTTAACCGCGACATCCGCCGGGTGCATGAGTATTACGGGACGCTCAGGAAAGAGGCAAAGATCTCAATAGAAAAGAAAGCAGCCCGGGGAAAAGACCGGAAAGCCGGAAAAGAAGATACAGGGCCGTTGCTGAAAAAGAAAATAAACGCCATTGAAACCGAGCGCAGGTGGAAGGTCCAGGACCTCATAACCAAATACTCCCTGAACATACGGATAGAACCAGTGTCGGTTATCCGCATAGAGACTCTATCGCCTGTATTATGGATAAATATACGGAGGAGGCTCGGCACAAGGTCATTCCCGGTTGCATATAATCCGCTTATCAAGAAACTGGATGAGTTGCCGTGCGAGTTATGTTTCAACCCGAAAAAACCCCATGTTATATGCGATGACAAACTCCACATCATGTGCAGCGGATGTTTCAGGGTATGCCCTAAGTGCGGGAAACGATACTGCGGGATATGCCATGGAAGCGGATGCCCCAAATGCAGCCACAAAACATAAACCTTAATGCTTCATCAAGGCAAAGCCGCGTTATTCTCCCCTGCTGATTCTTTCATTGGCCTTTGCGAGATTATCGCGTATGACGGCAAGGAGCCTCCGGCCCGTCTCAGGCTCTTTGTCAAACAGATCGTTCAGTTCACCAGGGTCTTCTCTCAGGTTGAAGAGCAGGGATTTATCCTCCTCCAGATAGTGTATCAGTTTGTAGTCCCCTTCCCAGACGGCAATGGTCCCCTTTGTAATCCGGTGCCCCCGGCTGCGGTTTTTCTCGAAAAACATGGAGAACACCGGCCTGGACGGAAGACTTTTCCCGCGCATGAGCGGTACGAGTGAACGGCCTTCCATCCAGGAAGGCACGGGAACACCCGCCAGATCCAGGATTGTGGGCGCTATATCCACCTGCTCGGCCGGCTCGTTGATTATTCTTCCGCCGTCCTGGTCCGGTTCACTGACAATAAAAGGGATATGCGTCACCTGTTCGTACAGGTGGGGGCCGCCGTGTCCCATGTAATTGTGTTCAAAGCTCTCTCCGTGGTCCGACGACAGGATAATAACCGTATCCTTCAACAGGCCTCTTGTCCTTAACTGCTCAATGAAATCCTCAAATACCCTGTCGCAATACCTTATAAGTTCATCATAACGCGCCCTCATGATATCGAAATCCGGCTGCATCTCCTCCGGATAATACTGGTACGTGTAAAGCCTCCACTGGCTCTTGTAAGTCCTCAGCTCAGGGGAAGGATCAAACATGCCCATGTAGGGCGCGGGCGGCAGGTAGGGAAAGTGCGGGGGCAGGACATGTATCCATGCGAAAAAAGGCCTCGGCGGATTACTGTCCATAACGGAGAGAAACCTGCTGAATGCCTTTTCTGGAGCCACGGTTGTTTCGGAGAAGTCCCGCGAAACCGCGGACAGGAGTTTGCCGAGAATAAAGTCATTCTTTACGATCCAGTCGTCCAGCCTGATCCTGCCGCCGAATGATTTCTCGATAAAGTTGCTTATAATCTCCACCAGCGAAACCGGGGTCCTCAGGTCAGGCGGAGGGATGACGATTTCAAAAGCTCCGGCTATACCCAGGCCCTCGACAGAGGCATTGGAGTTCACCACAAAGGCCATATTGTGATAACCGTTGTTTTTCAGCACTGAAGGCAGGTTCTGGATACCGGCCTTCAGGGGCCTGGAGCCCTTTGTGTGGTATCTCTGGTGGGTCCACAGCCTCTTGCCGGTCATAAGGGTCGCCGCAGTCGGTGATGTAAAGTTGCTCTCTGCATACAGTCTCGTAAACAATGACGCTGTCTTTGCCCATTTTGTGATAAAAGGCGTGACGGGACGATCATAGCCGTAAACGGACATATCCCGCGCAGTAAGTGCATCGAAGGTAAGCAGGATAATATTCGGCCTCCTCTCATCACCGGTTGCGGAAGGCCGGTGACTTTTCCGGGACATAACATTACCGGGGTTTTTTATCCATGCATGATAGGCCACCAGGGGGACCGACAGGACGATGAGAACGCCGAACAGCCAGACGAGGGGCGTTATGCGTTCCTGCACGGTATCCACCCATCGTCCGGCCCTGCCGCGGCACAGCCATGCCGCAGACAGCGACGCAAGGACCACACCTGCAAGAATCACTGATTTCAGCAGAAAGGTGGTCTTTGCATCAGGCCACACAAGCCGCTTGCCGAACCATACCACGGCCCCTGAAAAAACAAAAAGCAAAACAAACAGCAGCGCGTGCTCCATCCCGGCCCTGCAACCCGTGCGGCGGCAACAGGCCTCCACCGCCATGCCGGGCAGCCATACCAGAAAGGAGGCAAACGCGGCCATCAGGGTCCATAATATGGATACAAGCGCAACAGCCGGCAGGAACTCGGAAAAAGGGGCGTAATAACTGAACCCGTCCCACCGGTAGAATGCGTCTCCCATCAGGAAGAGGGAGAACATGACAAAGATCAAGCGGAATACCCTGAAGTAAGATGTTATCAGAGGCGCCATTTAACAGACCCTTCGGGGGTTACTCTCCCCTGCTGATCCTTTCGTTGGTTTTTCTGAGGTTGTCCATGATTATGCCGAGGAGCCTCCGCCCCGTCTCCGGCTCACTGTCAAAGAGATTGTTCAGCTCATCAGGATCATCCTTCAGGTTGAAAAGCAGGGACTTGTTTTTCTCAAGGTAATGTATAAGCTTGTAGTCTCCTTCCCACAGGGCTATGGTGCCCGAGGTGATCTGCTGTCCCCGGCTGGGGTTTTTCTCGAAATTCATGGAAAAGACATGTCTCGGCTGGAGACTTCCGCCCTTCATGAACGGCACAAGTGAACGTCCCTCCATCCATGAAGGCACCTGAACGCCTGCTATATCCAGGATCGTCGGAGGTATGTCTATCTGCTCCACCAAGTCATTAATCACGCGTCCCCCTGTCCGGCCCGGCCATTTGACAACAAGGGGAATGTGTGTAACCTGTTCATAAAGGTGAGGTCCGTTGTGTCCCACATAATTATGTTCAAAACTCTCCCCGTGATCCGAAGAGAAAATAATCACGGTGTTTTTCAAATCGTCTCTTGCCGCCAGCCGCGTGATGAAATTTTCAAACTCATTGTCGGAATATCTGATGAATTCGTCATACCTCGCCCTGAATGTACCTATGCCGGGCGGCATCTTTGCCGGATAGTGGTCACGGTATATATCCCACTGGCTCTTGTAAGTTCTCATATCCGGCGAGGAATCGAACATGCCCATGTATGGCTCGGGAGGGAGGTACGGATAATGCGGGGGCATCAGGTGAATCCATGCAAAAAACGGCCTGGGGGGATTGCCGTCTATGGTTTCAAAGAATCTGTTGAAGGCATTCCGGGGAGGAACCAGAGTTATGGAGAAATCCTGTGAGATCATGTCAACGAGCCTCCGCAGGACGAAATCCTCCTTGATAATCCAGTCGTGCAACTGGATCTTCTCGCCGAACGATCTGTAGAGAAACCTGTTGATGATCTCGAACAGGGAGACAGCGGTGCTGAATTCCGTCGGAAGCGGCGCTATGTCGAAGCTCTCCGCGACGCCCAGGGTTTTTACCGAAGCCTTGGGGTTTACGATAAAAGCCATATTATAGTAACCCTCTTTTTTCAGCATCAACGGCAGGTTTTCAATATGATTCTTCAACGGCTTGGAACCCTTCAGGTGATATGTCCGGTGCGTCCATACCCTCTTGCCGGTCATTAACGTGGCTGTCGTCGGTGTGGTGAAATTACTGGCGGAATAAGCCCTGGTAAACAGCGATGCACCCTCGGCCCATTTGCTGATAAACGGTGTGGTCGGCCGATCATAGCCGTAAACCGACATGTCCCTCGCCGTCAGGGTATCAAACGTGACAAGTATGATGTCGGGACGGTCGTCATCAGCGGCCGCGGTTTGCTGAACTCTCTGCGGCGCCGCATGCCCGGCCTCTTTCCCCCATGTATTGTAGGCCACCAGTGGCACGGACACCACAAGCCAGATACCGAACAGCCATACGAGGGGTGTTATCCGCTCCTGTATGACATTCATACTGTTACGGAACAGCCGTGTCAGGAATACAGCAGCCAGAAGCACGCCAAGGAACACCCCCATTTTCAATTGCAGCGTGGTTACCAGCCCTTCCCATAAAAGCCGTTTGCCGAGCCAGACCGTTGCTCCCAGCAACAGAAAGATGCATATGTACAGCAGCAGGTGTTCCGTCCCGAGCCCGCATCCCCGCCGCCGGCAGAACCATTCCAGAATCCGGCCCGGCAACCATATCAGTAGGGCGGCAAGTATAGCCACAAGAGTCCACAGTATGGTTGCAAGGGCAACGGCGGGAAGGAATTCAGGGAATGATGCATAATACCTGAACCCGTCCCACCGGAAGAACGCATCTCCCAGGAGGTAAAGCGAGAATATCACAAAGATTACCCGGAAGACTTGCCAGTAAGATGCTATCAACGACGCCATTATTCCACCACCTCTTCCATTTTCTTTAGTTTGCCTTACGAGGCTCTTGCAAAAGTCCTCCGTCCGTCACATCGGGCGGAGAGAGATGTCTTATAACCCATAGATACCGAAAGATTTCTCCCTTTGGCCGAAATGACATTTACAGGCATTTTCATACTTTTGCAAGAGGCTCTTCCAGTGTGCATAACACCATCGCCTGCGGGGCAGGATGAGCCTGCCGTAAGACTTTTATCTGCGACTCCTTCAGGTAATATTCCGCACGGCATATCAAAATCCCGTGATTCGTGTCCGTGGTTCGTGACCGTAAAAGACAAAGACCGGAAACGGACACCGTCAACCCGCACGGAGGACGTCCTTTTTTCCGTTGAATCCAGCAACATAGAACATATTTCCGATATCACATCGCTTTATAAAGGTTTTCCGGCAGACTCTTCTGCACGTTTATGCCACATTAAGGTTTATTCAGGATTCATTGCCGTTAAGCTTGTCCGGATCAACCCTGTTTCTCAGGTCAAAAATCAGATAATCGTCCGTCTGGACCAGTACGGGAAAATTACCGGCAAGGAATTCCACGAGGTCAGGCTGTTTCCTGTAATCCTCGATATAAGTTATTATGAAATATTCAAGCTCGGACTGCTTTACCAGCAGGGACGGATCGAAATATTCATCCTCTTCAGTCAGGATACCCCGGCCCGACGCATTGAATCTCTCCTTTGCGGTGAGCACTCTCTTGCCCCACCTCCTTACAGTGGGGAAGAAGCTCGTCGTGGGCCACGGAAGCCCTGACAATTCGCCGAGGTATACAAGGGAGTTGCCGTAGTCCCTGGCCAGGATAAGGGTCTTGGTGCTGTGATTGACGATTTCCCCGATCTCCTTTGCTATCCTCACGTCTCTTTGCAGGTCGGGCCTGAGGAACTTGATAAACTGCGGATTCACCCCGATTATCGCGCCTATGGCCTGCATTTTCTCCTTCATATCAGGGCCGACTTCCCTCCAGTGTATATTGCGCATGTAAAATCCTGCGGTAAGGACCACGCCGAGGAAAAGGATGCCTGAAACAGCGGCAAGCCGGCGCCGTTGCCTGTAGAGCCGGGCTGTGCCCCTCAGCGCCGAGACTCCGAGCGGACCCAGGGAGAGCGCGGCCACGGGAATAAAAATGGCGGTATAATAGTCGTGGGTGCTTATCCTCGTGTTGAATGCCAGGCCGAACACAAAGTAGCCCGCCCACAGACCGATCAGCAGGGCCTTTGCAGGGCCTCCTGGAAATCTTACAAGCCCGATGAACGCCGCCGTGAAAGCGACGTAACCCAGCACATGCCCGATCATGGTCAGCCAGTCTTTCCAGAAGAAGGGTTTCAGTATGAGGGCGGGAATAAAACTGATCTGTGACTGTGTCATCAGGAACTTGGCGCTGACTATATATATAACGGCCGGGAGAAGGCTTATAAACGCAAAAACCGGGAAATGCCGGTTTATCACCGACTTCCATATACCCTGCCTGTACACTCCCAGGGAGACAATGCCCCCGAATATCAGGAAGAGGCTGACGGGCTTGATGAAGATCGCCACCGACGAGACAAGCGCGGCGGTCAGCAGCCTGGACATTGAACGCTGCTCGTCATACCGCAATATGGCCAGTATGCTCAGCAGAAGCAGCATGATCATCATCGAATCCGGCTGAAAGCTCCGGCTCATGGATATGCCGAAGGGAAGAAACAGGTAGAAGGCGGTTGCAAATATCGCCGCATTTTCAAAGAGCATCCTTTTTGCGATCAGATACAGAAAGACGCCGCCAATCAGCCAGTACACCGATGAAAGCAGCCTGGGAATCCAGAGGCGCTCACCCCCTGCAATCCTGTAGGCAAAGGCTATCAGGCGCTCCATGACCTGGGGCTCCAGCGGGCGCTGCTTCTTCATGTTCTTGATGGCTATATCCCGCCTCCATTGGGGAATCGATTTCATATCGTCGAAATAAAACGCCCTTGCAACAATGGCCGAGCGGTACTGGCGTATGGGATGAAAATCGAGGAGCGGCTCGTTAATGTGGTAAAGCCTGATGGTGAAGGCCGCAATAAACATAAGGCCGATCGCCACCAGTCTCGCCGCCGGTTTCTGCAGTAAAGACCGCGGCCCGCACGTTGCTGCAGACTGATGTTCACATTGCATGGTTAACGGCCTCCATGTACGGGTTTCCTTGATTTGCCGGTCTCAAATGCATCACTGTGCAGGCAGTGGCGGCATGATCGAAAATTACAAGATTACGCCAAACAGGAACTTTATTTATCATAGCCATGTGTCTTACCGGACGGGCGGCAAACAATTTGCCTTACAGGGGCATAAAACACCGGCGGCGGAGCAGACTCCCCTGCCCGTTTATGCCACATTAAGGTTTACACATGTGAAAAAAATCCCTTGACGGTCATGACCACCTTCCGGATATCTCTCTTTGTCATGGATATGTCATTAGGCAGCACAATGCCCCGCTCGTTAAGCTCCTCGGTCACGCTTTTGCCCTTTCCCCTGTCTTTCCGTGCAACTATGCCGGAAGGGAAAAAGGGATGTTTATGAAGCGGATAGTAGAACGAACGGGTCTCTATCCCGTTTTCATTGAGATATTTTGTAAGCCTGTCCTGAATGTCCCCGTCTCTTACAAGCACGCCGAAAAGCCAGTAGACGCTCCTGCCGCCTTCCTGTTCCTTCTGCCACACGATTTCCTTCTCCAGACCGTGTTTCTTAAACAGACGCATGTATTCTTCCGCAATACGTATTTTTCCGGCAATGACAGACTCAAGTTTCTCGAACTGCGCCACGCCGAGCGCCGCGTTAATATTGCTGAGACGGTAGTTGAAACCGAGAAGCCTGTGATAAAACTGAATCTTCGGGTAGTTTTTCTTTTTGTTGATCGTTCCGATCTTGTCCTTGCCCTGGGCCCTTAAAAGATCAATGCGCTCCTTCAGCGCCTTGCTGTTCGTAAGGCATATGCCGCCTTCGCCCGTTGTCATTAATTTGTTGCAGTAGAACGAGAAACATGAAATGTCGGAAAATGAACCGCATTTCCCGCCCCTGTAGAGTGAACCGTGGGCCTGGGCGCTGTCCTCGATAATCCTTATATGATACTTTCCTGCGATCTTCCGTATCTCTCTCATGTCACAGGGGTTGCCGTACAGGTGCACGGGAATGACGGCCTTTGTTCTTTTCGTAACCGCTTTCCCGACAAGCTCCGGATCCATACACCACCCGTCGGGCGTGCAGTCGACAAAGACGGGTTTCGCCCCGCAGTATACCACTGCCGAAGCAGTGGAGATAAATGTCTGAGAAGGGAGTATGACTTCATCGCCCCCGCCTATTCCCAGGGCCGTGAGGGCGATGTGAAGGGCTGAAGTGCCGTTGTTTACGGCAGAGCCGTATTTAACGCCTGTAAATCGGGAAAATGCCTCTTCAAGCCTCCTTACGTATTTCCCCTGTGATATGTCATTGTTCCTGAGACAGTCCAGGACATACTTTTCCTCTTTTTTCCCCAGGTGGGGTCTTGGCAGTGATATCATTTCCCCAATATCCGTTTCCTGACAAAAAATTTAAGCAGTGTGACCCCCACCGTCCATGAATCATTCAGGACATTCACCTTTGAATCCGTTCTCATATCCTTGTAAAACACGGGAATCTCCGTCACCTTGTAGCCTTTCTCGAAGCAGTAATAAAGAATCTCGGTATCGAAGAAATAAAACGTGTTCATCGCCTGGGGGAAAACTGTCTCGGACACCTTCCTGTTCCACGCCTTTGCACCGCACAGCGCATCATGTGTCTTTATCATGGGGAGCAGCAGCCGCACTAAAAAATTATACGCCCTGGAAGTAACAACCCTTGAAAACGGGCGTTCCTGCCGGGCCCCGGGGACATATTTCGAGGCAATAGCCATATCGGAGCCGTTATAAACAACCTCACGGACTATAGTATAAAATTCTTTCACGCTGATAGGCAAATCACAATCAATAAACGCATAAAAGGCATAGTCGGAAGTCATGCTTATCCTGTGTATCCTCGCGCCCTTGTAGGGATGGTCGATTTCCGAATAGAAAACATTTTCATATTTTTCCGCCATACGCTCAGCAATTTCGTTGGTCCCGTCGGTGCTCGATCTGCCGGCAATCGCAATATCATACGGAGTCCCGTTGTCTCCGGCGGCGAGGTGTTCATCAAAGTAGGTTGTTATCTCGGAAATCGTACCTTCAAGGGTCTTCTCTTCGTTATAAACCGGAATAATGATAAGCAGTTTGTTCATACCTTGTAAAGAAGGGCCTGTTCAAGCCGGGACTAATGTGATTTGACCTTGGCGGTTGCATGAAAATATAACCGGGGGGCTGATAAGCCGGCCGGCGGCTCCCTCACTGTCTTCCGCCGGCATGCTCCTCCGCCGCGTTTAATGTCAATCCCATATCTTCCATTCAGCCTCTCCGGCGCTCCATTTCTCGTTCAGGAACTGAACATGTTTCAGGGTATCCATACACTGCCAGAATTTATCATAACGGTATGCAACCAGTTGATTCTCCCTGATAAGCCGGGGGATGGTCTCCACCTCCAGAATCGCATTATCTTCAAGATAGTCGAATATCTTCCTGTTGCAGACAAAGAAGCCGCCGTTGATCCAGAAATTGGCCCTCGGCTTTTCCTGGAACAGGCGAACGAGATTATCATCGCTGATCTCGATTATTCCGAAAGGGTTCTGGGGCATGACGCATGTCATCGTCATTATCTTTCCATGTTTCCTGTGATAATCATAAAGCTCGTTTATATTTATATCTGAGACACCGTCCCCGTATGTAAGCAGAAACTCCTCATCATCAATATATTTTGCGATTCTCTTCACACGGCCGCCGGTGTTTGTCTCAATGCCCGTGTCCGCGAATGTAATATTCCAGTCCTCCTGTTCGACCTTCTCGTGCAGTTTGATCTTGTCCCTGTCCGTGAGATTTATGGTGAAGTCAACGTCCTCCCAGCTGTCGTGACGCATGAAGTACTCTTTTATCTTGTCCCCTTTATAGCCCAGACACAGGACGAAATCCTTGAATCCGTAATGGGAGTAAATCTTCATAATATGCCAGAGGATGGGTTTGTCGCCGATTTCTATGAGTGGCTTGGGAATGTTTTCCGTCCTGGATATTAAACGCAGGCCTTTACCGCCGCATAATATGACAACTTTCATATCAGTACACCGATCAGTTCCACCTGAGATCCTTATTCAGTTTCTTATTTTCAATCAAATACCTTATCCATCTCACCCTGAAATACCTGGGCGAGTTGAAATCCTCCAGTGTCAGTTTGAAATCCCTGTATGCCCGGTAAAGCTCCTCAATGCCCCTCCGCACATTCCATGCGGGCTTGAAATCCGGAAATGTGTTTTTTAACTTTGTGAAATCAACACGGTACGTTCTCTCGTCCGGGCCGGTCCTGTTGAGAATTTCCACCCGGCAGCCGGGAACCACCTTTCTTACTTCCTCGGCTATATCCCTGATCCGGTAGTTTTCTTCGTTTATTCCGACGTTGAACTGCCTGTTGTGTATCTTTTCCACAGGAGCCTCAAGGACGGAGAGAAAGGCCCTGCAGAAATCCTCCACATGAATAATGGGACGCCACGGCGTGCCGTCGCTCATTATCGCCACCTTGCCGGTGAGGTATGCCCATGCAACCAGATTGTTCACCACGAGGTCAAGCCTCATGCTCGGTGACAGCCCGTAGACGGTCGCATTCCGCATGAAAACGGGATGGAAATCATCATCGGCCATTCTTGAGATATCTCTCTCCGCATTGACCTTCGCCTTTGCGTAAGCGGTTATCGGGTTAAGCTCACCTTCTTCCGTCAGCGGCTTGTCACCGGATGCTATGCCGTACATGCTGCATGAGGAAGAGAAAATGAATCTCTCCACCCCCCTCCCCTTCGCCAGCTCAGCCAGCCTGACCGAGGCAAGATAATTTATTTCATGTGTAAGCGAAGGATTTATGTCTCCGAGCGGATCATTGGACAGCGCCGCAAGATGCACGACGGATGTAACGCCTTCGAGGTCACCTTCATCTATGTCTCTGATGTCTTTTATTATCTGCCTGTAAGGCCGTGCCTCCGGGGGGAAAAATTCATTTCCTTCGTAATAATTGGAATCCAGCCCTGCCGTCCGGTGGGAATGCCTCTGGAAAAAGCCCGTCATCACCGTTCCTATGTATCCCGTGTTTCCTGTAATCAGAATCATTCTAATATTTTTCCCGTACCCCGGTATTGGACGATTTCAAAAACATGCGGTGAAAAAGCAAATTGCTTGATGAATCACTTGGAATGTACGGTGCCTGTCCGCGCAACGGCACGCTGTTCGATAATTGAGTAATTCCTGGTTTTCTGTGGTTAATCGGCTTTTTCAGGTTAAAAATCTCTCTTTTATAAGTTTAGCAAAAACCATGGAGCTTGTAAAGGCTGGAGATATGGCGTTTAAGACATGGACGCTGTCCGCATCCCTGATCACCACGAAATCCATCACCAGCTCTTTTTTATTCCAGTCAACAAGCTGAGGCCGGATGCCAGCCTTCTCTGATGAGACGATGTCTCCGGGCTTCAGATTCTTTATCAGTCTTTTCGTGTCTTCATAGAAAAATCTGAAGATATACTTTCTGGGCTCCGTAAGCGCCACCTTCCTGAATTTCGGGTTTACAAGGAAAAGCACCGCGGACCTGCCCGCGATATCAAACGCCTCCGCGTTTATTCCCTCCGGGAAGCGGTAATTCTCCCTTCCCAGCGCAGTGATGGCGGTCGGCCCCGCATACACCTCGCCTTTTGTGTTCCTTGTCAGGTGAACGCCGAGAAACGGGTTTCTTATATCCGGAACAGGGTATATGTTGCCCCTCACCATGTATGACTTGTCTTTTCTTAATTTCCTGTATATCCCCTTGAAGGGAATCAGCCTGTAATCGAGTCCGACACCGAAACAATGGGCTACCCTGTCGCTGTAGGCGCCTGCGGCGTTTATGAACATATCAAAACGTATCTCCCCCCTGTTTGTCAGCACCGCCCTGCTCCCCTTCGGCCGTCTGAATTCAGTGCCTGTGAGAATCCTGACCTTTCCGGATGCAACGAGATCATCATGCAGGCTCTTCAGTATCGCTCCGGGGTCCACCACGGCGGTGTAGTACGAATACAGGGCCGTACCATGGGTTTTTGCATACGGCTCTATCTCTTCAAGACGCCCGGTATCGATCAGTTCCACTTTTGCTCCGTTTTCAACCGCCCTGCTGTACAGCTCCTTGAGGGTTTCCGCCTCTTTCACGTTTTTGGCCACGATCACTTTGCCGGTTTCAAGCAGCGGCAGGCCTTTTTCCCTGCAATACTGTTTCATCAGAAAATTTCCCTGAAGGCACAGTTTCGCCTTCAGGCTGTCGGGACTGTAATAGATACCGGCATGCAGGACCCCGCTGTTTCTGCCTGATGCGTGTTTTCCCGGCGTGTTCTCTTTTTCAAGAATGATAATGTTTTCACACCCGCTGTTTAAAAGCTCCCTCGCAAGGGTAAGACCTATTATGCCTCCGCCGCATATTAAGAAATCAGCTCTCTCTGTCCGCATGTTTACCTTACAACGGCATAAAAACATCGCCTGCGGGCAGGAGAGCACGCAGGTTTTACGCCGGCCTCCACTGCCCGCTTATGCAGCATTAAGGGTTGCTTCGCTGTGCTATTAAAATCACGCCGATAACACATCACCTGTTCCGCCCGGCCCGCGTCAAATCCTCAAACACGGCCCCGGCACATTGTTGTAATTCGGGCGAATGCACTGACAGACCGCCTTTGGGTGTGTGGGAGTTTGCCGTAAGAAACACATTGACAAGATTTATACTTGTATTTTATATTTTAATATAGATTATAAGACATGCAAAAGTCAACAAACAGCCTGACCAGCCGGAAACAAAAAATCCTCGAAATTGAAAGACAGCGGAAGTGTCTCATCAGGTTTCTGCTCAGTGACTGCGAGGTTATTGAAGGGAGTTTTATAGATGTAAAGGTCCGGTGCGGCCGCTCCGGCTGCCATTGTGAAAACGAACCCCTTCATCCCGTTACAAGGCTCTCCTGGTGGGACAACGGCAAACTGAAGAACAAGATTATCCGCGTTGCCGACAGGGTATGGGTGAAAAAGCTGTCCGACAATTACAAAAAGCACAGGCAGGCAATGCGCGACCTTGTCAGGCTCAATGAAAAAGAAAAAGAAATAATAAAGTCTGTGGTAAAATTGAAAACCAGAAAATATGAATAAGACAAACCGTCCCGCAAAAACATACATAAGCCATTAAACTCTTGATTGACTATCTATCTGCAAGCAGAAACTGTCCGGAGTTCCCCCCCCTTAAGTTAACCTTAATGTTGCATAAGCGGGCAGGGGAGTCCTCCGCTTTTCCCTGTCGAGGCGAGGAGGACATCTGAAAACCGTGAAGGATAACCATAAGCTTTACAACAAATATTTATTGTTGGCCGTTGTGTTCTTTGCAGTGTCCGGAGCCGCGCTGATCGGAGTTTCATATTTGCCGTTTGAGCCGCTGAAAGCAAAGATGGATTCCTATGCTCTATACGGAAAAGCAGACCAGTTCACTCCTGAAATCTTCAGACGGATAGCCTTCAATTTAAGGATCATTGCAATCCTGCTCTTTATTACCGGGGGACTGCTCTATTCGGGAAGGCGGAGAGTGAGCCGGTATGTTTCAGACGTCGTGGATTCCACGGTTTCTCTCCGGAGGGAACTGTCGCTGCGTTTCAGGGAGGCAGCCGCAAGGGAAGATAAAAAACATATCGCCGCTTTTTTAACAATAGTGGCGGCAGCCGCTGCGGTCAGGATTTACTTCCTCTCGGTTCAGCCGATGACCCCCGATGAAGCGGCCACTTTCTACGCATACGCATCAAAACCGCTGTTCATAGGCCTGACAAACTATTCGGCCCCCAACAACCACCTTTTCCACACATTCCTGGTTCACATCTCATATACGCTTTTCGGCAACCATCCGTGGGCGGTCCGCCTGCCCGCGCTTATTGCCGGAATTCTCGTGGTTCCGGCATCGTATCTGGTGATGCGCGTTCTTTACAACAAACATGCAGCGCTTCTGGCCGCCGGCATTCTTGCCTCTTTAAGGGTGCTTATCGGGTATTCAACCACGGCCCGGGGATATACCCTGATATGCCTGATCTTCCTGTTGATCCTCGCCCTTGCAACATACGTCAGACAGAGTAAAAACCATGCCGCCTGGCTCCTGTTTGCCGTCTTATCCGCGATCGGCTTCTATACAATCCCTGTCATGCTGTACCCGTTCGGAAGCGTGGTGATATGGCTGCTGCTGTCGATCGTATCTGAAAAAACAGACATTGAACGCAGGTGGTTGCTGAAGAACCTGTCCATATACGTGATTATCACTTCCGTTTTAACATTAATCCTTTATGCTCCGGTTCTTGCGGTATCCGGCATTGACTCGATCATATCCAACCGATGGGTAACACCGAGGTCATGGTCATACTTCGCCTCCGAATTCCCGGCCTCCCTCGTCTCGCTGTGGAAACAATGGAATCTGCATATCCCTTACGCGGTAAGCATTGTCCTGGCTGCCGGTTTCATTGTCTCGACGGCGTTTCACAGACGATTGAGCGCTTACCGCATTCCCATAGCCGCGGCAACCGTCCTGTGGTGCCTGATAGCCGTAACAGTGCAGCGCGTGGTGCCCTACAACCGGGTCTGGCTTTTTTTACTGCCTGTATACATCGGGACGGCTTCCGCAGGTGTGGTCTTTCTCATGAACCGCATCAAACTGAAAAAAAACGGTTGTCATGTCGCCGTCTTTCCTCCCGCGGTCGTCATACTTTCCGTCTGGTTAATCTGGAATGTTCTTACTCCCAACCATCAGTTAGGCAAGGTAGTGGACAACGAGACGATAGCCGTTTTCCTGAAAGATTATCTCGAACCCGGCGACAGAGTGCTGGATTTCGCCGGCAATGAAGATCCCGATCCTTCCATGATATATTACTTCAAGCTGTATGACATTCCCATAACATACCTGATTGCAGAGCCGAACTCCAGCAGGCGCATCCTGGTGATAATCAATGAGAAAACAGATACTTTAAAGGAAAGTCTTGATAAGCGCGGGATAAAGCTCACAAATAATACGGCCCCCAGGCTGATCCGGCGATACAAGGTTGTGAGCCTGTACGAGATAGACATGCCTGATGAGCGGGCACCGGCGCCTTCCGGAGGTCCGTAACACGCGTGAAACAGCCGTTTTAGACTTTATGCATGGGCATTTATTATAATCAGATGTTAACCTTAATGTTGCATAAGCCGGCAGGGGAGTCCGGCGTTTTACGGCGGACTCCCCTGCCCGCGGGCGGTATTTTTATGCAACTGTAAGGTCAACATCACAAAAAAGCGGGTTTCGGACGGCATGATATCCCTTGTTATCCCTGTCTACAACGAAGAAGAAATAATCCCGGCGCTTTACGAAAGATGCACGGGCATACTGGAGAAACATTTCGGCGATTTCGAGATTATCTGTGTTGACGACGGAAGCACCGACAGAACCCTCGAGAGGCTTATCTCGTATCACGAAAGGGATAAAAGGTTCAAGGTTATTTCCCTGTCGAGAAATTTCGGCCACCAGGCGGCGCTGCTGGCGGGTCTTTCACATGCCCGCGGAGACTATATTGCAATGCTTGACGGAGACCTGCAGGACCCGCCGGAAATGCTGCCTGAGTTCTACGACAAGATAAAGGAAGGCTACGATGTGGTATACGGCATCCGGGGAAAAAGGAAAGAAGGAATCCTGAAGAAGCTGCTATACTGGGGATTTTACAGGCTGCTTGGCTCAATATCAAATGTGCACATACCGTTTGACAGCGGTGATTTTTCAATGGTCACCCGGAGGGTCCTTGATGTCATACTCCAGACCCAGGAACACAGCCTCTTCCTCAGAGGCACAAGGGCATGGGTGGGGTTCAGACAGACCGGCATCGAATATGAAAGAAATGCGAGGATTTCGGGCACACCCAAATATACTCTGAAAAAACTCTTCCTGCTTGCCTACAACGGGCTGTTCAGCTTCAGCAACTTCCCTATAAAGATACTCGCAAGGCTGGGACTGGTGGTGCTGATTTTCTCGGTCAGTTACACAATATACATCCTGACAAAAAAATTTTTCATAGGGGGCGTGCCCCAGGGTTTCACCACCCTGATACTCGTCCTGTTCTTCTTCAACGGTATTCTGCTTATAGCGATCGGCATCATCGGGGAATACATAATAAGAATATACGACGAAATAAGGAAAAAGCCCCTGTTCATTGTCAGGGATAAATTCCTGTGATGCGTCATCTTCATTCTTCGGTCCATTCTTCGCAGACTTTTGCTTCACCATACAGTTGCATAAAATACAGCCGGCAGTGCGGTCCGCCCTGTGCCGGCGGCCATTTCATGCAGCCCGAACATCGGGCTGCAAAACAACCGGTTGTAATTTATATGAGTTTTGATTACTATTTCAGTTATCTAAACAAGGAGGTGATTTCATGGACGAAAGAGACCCGTTTGATTTTAAAGACTTCAAAATGCCCAACATCAATATAAAAGCGGTTGCAGGGGCGGTAATCGCGCTGTTGCTCGTGTGGCTTGCTTATTCCTCCTGGTTCACGATAGAACCCGAGGAAGTCGGTGTCGTGCTGCGGTTCGGAAAGTACACGCGCACGGCCAATCCGGGCCTGAATTTCAAGCTTCCGTTCGGAATCGAAAATGTTTACAAGGTGCCGGTCGAGAGACAGCAGAAGCTCGAATTCGGGTTCCGGACGTCCACGCCCGGGGTAAGAACACAGTATTCCACCACAAAATACCAGGAAGAGTCCTTAATGCTGACAGGAGATCTGAATGCGGCCGAGGTGGAATGGATCGTACAGTACCGCATCGATGATCCTTACAAGTACCTGTTCCGCGTGATAAACCCCAAACAGACCTTCCGTGATATCAACGAGGCAGTCATGCGCGCCGTTGTGGGGGACCGGACGGTTGACGAGGTGCTGACCGTGGGACGCCAGGAGGTGGCCAGCACAGTGGCTGTAAAACTCCAGGAACTGTGCGACCAGTATGAACTCGGGATAAAGGTGGACCAGGTGGTGCTGCAGGATGTCAACCCGCCCGAGCCGGTAAAGCCCGCGTTCAACGAAGTCAACGAGGCGCAGCAGGAGCGCGAGAAGCTGATCAACCAGGCAAAGTCGGAATACAACAAGGTAATCCCCAAGGCGCGGGGCGAGGCCGAGAGGACCATAGAAGAAGCCAGGGGATATGCACTGGAGAGAATCAATAATGCGCGCGGCGAGGCGGCCAAGTTCAACTCCATCTTCAGGGAGTATATGAAGGCCAGGGAGGTCACGACGCAACGCATCTACCTGGAGACAATGAACAAGGTCATGCAGCAGGTCGGAAGAAAGCTGATAACCGACGAGGAGGCCACCGGCATCCTGCCCTTATTCCAGCTTGACAGCGGAGGTAAGAAATGAAAAACCAGAAACCCGTAATAATCGCCGTTATCATCCTGCTCATTGTGATTGCGGTCGTGTCTTCAGCCTTTATCGTGAATGAGACCGAGCAGGTTATCATTACCCAGTTCGGCAAGCCGGTGGGCGAGCCGATTACAACGCCTGGCATTCACTTCAAGATACCGCTCATCCAGCAGGCCAATTTCTTTGACAGGCGCTTTCTCGCGTGGGACGGGGACCCCAACCAGATACCCACAAAGGACAAGAGGTTCATCTGGGTGGACACCTATGCCCGCTGGCGCATAAAGGACCCCCTGTTGTTTTTTCAGAGAGTGCAGAACGAGCGCCGCGCCCAGTCCAGGCTGGACGACATCCTGGACGGCGAGACGCGGAATGCGATCGCCAAGAACCTGCTGGTGGAGATAGTCCGCTCCACAAACAGGGAATACCAGAGGAGCGAGGCGCTGGCGGTGGGAGAGGTGCCCGGCAGCCTGGCCAGTATCAAGGTGGGCAGGGAGAAAATAACACGCGAGATTATCGAAGCCGCAGCGCCGCGCACACTCGAACTCGGCATCGAACTGCTGGACCTGAGGCTGAAGCGGATCAATTACGTGGAAGAGGTGCAGAAGAAGATATTCGAACGCATGATAACCGAGCGCAAGAGGATAGCGGACAAATTCCGCTCTGAAGGACAGGGCGAGGCGTCCAAGATACTGGGCGACAAAGAGCGCGAACTCAAGAAGATACAGTCGGAGGCGTACAGGACCGCCCAGGAGATCATCGGCAAGGCCGATGCCGAGGCGACCGCCATCTATGCCGCCGCCTACAACCAGAGCAGGGAGTCCAGGGAGTTCTACGAATTTCTCAAGACCATGGAAACCTATCTTACCACTTTCTCAGAGAAAGACTGGCTGGTCCTGTCCACAAAGGGGGATTTCTTCAAATACCTGCAAAAAAGTTCAGGCGAATAGGTTTGCATGAAGATAGCCCTGGTGATTCCGAGAAACAGCTCCGGCGCCGAGAAGAGTTTTTACGATTACGGATTTTTCTCGAAGTTCCTGTTTTCAAGGAGATATTTTTCATATCTCCTTGCAATACCGGTCCTCGTGTCGTTGACTCCTCCGGAGCATGAGGTAAAGGTCTTTGATGAAAACATAGAGGAGATTGACTACGACTGGGATGCGGACCTGGCGGGTATCAGCGTCAGAACCATGTTTGCAGACAGGGCCTACAGCATATCGGAAAATTTCCGCCGCAGAGGTGTAAAGACCGTCCTGGGCGGAATTCATCCCTCCATGTGCACTGAAGAGGCCCTCCGGTACAGCGATGCGGTGCTGAAGGGCGAGGCCGAGGATGTCTGGCCCGCCCTCCTGCAGGATGCCGGGCGGGGCAGGCTCAGGAGGGTTTACAGCGCCGGGGATCACGCGGATTTAACCTCGTTCCCCACACCGGGCAGGTCGTCCCTCTCTAAAGACAGATACTTCGCCGATATCGTCCAGACCACAAAGGGCTGTCCGTTCAAGTGCGAATTCTGCTCCGTTTACGCCTATGACGGGCAGAAAATCCGCAACAAGACAGTGGACCAGGTCATAAGAGAGATCGAGGAGATAGCAGGGGCGAGCTCGGGGTACAAGAAAAAGTCCATATTCTTTGCAGACGACAACATCATTGCAAACAGGAAATTCGCCCGGGAGCTGTTCTCCGAATTGAAGAAATACAACCTCAACTGGTCATGCCAGGCCTCGATAAACATAGCCCGGGATGACGAACTTCTCAGGCTGATGAAAGAAAGCGGCTGCGGGGCCATCCTGATCGGGTTTGAATCCGTGTCGAAAAACAACCTCTCACGCATGGACAAAGGGGTCAACCAGAGGCATGACTATGAAGAGGCGATAGAGAAGATACAGTCACACGGCATCCTGGTCCACAGCTCGTTCATACTCGGATACGATTTCGATACACAGTCCTCATTCGACGAGCTTATCGGGTTCATCGACAAAACCCGCCTGTTGATGCCCCTGATCAATATTCTCACGCCCTTTCCGGGCACAAGGCTGTTCAGACGCCTTGAAAAAGAGGGCCGGATCATCCACAGGAACTGGAGCAGGTACGACGCCAAAAACGTCGTGTTCACCCCTTCCCTTATGACACCGGAGGAGCTGCTGGAAGGATACAGGAAGGTCATCCGGGCGGTTTACTCGTTTGATTCCATATACAGAAAGCTCAGACACTACTGGGACATCGATTTCTGGAGACATTCCAATGAGACGGACCCCATAAAATTCAAATACCGCCTCCTCTTTGCCGCGCGTCTCGGCACCCTGCTCTTCTCGCCCAACGTACAGAGGTCGAAGTTCATTCTGAAGATACTGCCGAGAATATTCGACAGGCGCGTCAGGATATCCACCATACTGACATTGATGGCCTACAACGACTATGCGTATTCAGCGTGAAACCAGCTCCATGACCTTCCGCACGGCCTCCGCGGGGGAACCGGCCCTTATCACGCCCTCAATATTCTCCCATGTCCCGATTCCCACGACAGGCCTGCCGAGCTTCAGCGCTATTGCTATTTCCGAAAGCGTCCCGTATTCACCTGCAATTGCTATGACCGCATCCGCCGAGCGGACGACTATGACATTTCTCGCATGGCTCATCCCCGTGACAACGGGTATCTGAACGTACTCATTTGCATCATCTTTGCTGAAGCCCGGGAGTATACCCACGGTTATCCCCTCGGCCATCCTCGCCCCTCTGGATGCGGCCTCCATGACGCCCCCGAGACCGCCTGTGACGAGTATGCAGCCGTTCCGGGCGATAAGCCTGCCCGTCTCCTCGGCCACGCCGTATGTCTCCTTATCGCAGGAGCCTGCTCCTATAACAGATATAATCATGATAACCTTACAACGGCAAAAAACACCGCCCGCGGGCAGGGGAGTCCCGAGGTTTTCCTGCACACCGCCGTGACCGTTAATGCAACATTAAAGGTCATTCACAACCGTGACAATATCCTGTCGGCGATACCGCCGAATATCTTCATCATGCGCGGAGCGCCGGGACTTGCGGAATGCGGCACTATGCCGGCCACATCCACCCTTCCAAGCCGTGCAATGACTCCTGGATTCGTTCTTTCCGCCGGCCCCTTGCGTGATTCAACGGCATGGTTTATCACCACGGCGGCAACTTCCAGCCCCCTGCTCCTTGCAGCCTCTGTGGTCAGCAGCGTGTGGTTTATCGCACCGAGCCCTGCGGCGGAAACAATGACAACAGGAAGGCCGAGGTCCGCGGCAAGATCAAGGAAGAGATATCTTTTATAAACAGGCGTCATGATCCCCCCTGCCCCTTCAACTATTACAAAGTCATACCTGTTCAGCAGTCTGCCGCACGCAGCGAGTATCTTTTTCCTACTTATCACCACTCCCTCCATCTCCGCCGCCACCGAGGGCGCCAAAGGATGCCTGAGGCGGTACGGGTTAACCGTATCAAGCCTCTCGTTCACACCCGAGGCCCTGAGCAGCCCGGACGCATCGGCGGGAACGAGCTCGCCCCTGCTGATGCGGCAGCCTGACTCAACAGGCTTTACCGGGCAGACATTAAGCCCTCTTTCCTTCATGGCCATGATGAGGCCCGCGGACACGAAAGTCTTGCCCACCCCCGTGTCGGTGCCTGTTATGAAAACGCCTTTATTCATATCAAAAATAAGCGTAATAGTCCTAAATTTATAACGAGCTGTTTAGCACGTCATCATAGCCATTTTCAGCCATTATTTTTAAGCTGTTCATCTATTCCGACACCGATTTTCCGGCTGTTTATATCGATTGTGCTGATGAAAACCTGAAACAACATTTTGCAGGGTTGAATTCGGCTGAAATCACGGATTTCAGACGCACCTCTGCTGCTTTAATTTTCAGTTTGTCCCGTAAACTGTTTATGTAATCGCTGACCGCCGGATTCTCTCCCATGCTCTGAAGAAATCTTTCAGCCATGCATTATACCCAAGTAACCGGTATACTATCTTTCGTCCTGTCCTGATTATCCGGCATGGCAATAATATCAGTGTATTCAGAAACCGCCGGAATTCCATCTTTATTACTTCTGCTCCCCGTATCTTATCGGGCATCAATTGTCCAAACCACGACTTCAGATTCCACGCCAATGCCGCCAT
>JALSHG010000036.1 GCA_026982355.1 Thermodesulfovibrio sp. | reverse complement strand
TCGACATCCTTTGGAATTTCACTCTCCGTTACCTCCTGCAATAAAGACATATTTCCGATATCCCATCGCTTTATAAAGGTTTTACGGCGGACTCCCCTGCCGGCTTGTGCAACATTAAGGTTGACACAACATGGGTATAATATTGATAATACTGCATCTTTCCCGTTGCGGGAAAACCGGGCGTCACTCGCAGATACATAATGAAATTACTGTTGATATCATTACAGTCCAATGCCTCTCTGGTCGGGCTGAAGTACATCGCCGCAAATGTACGCGCACACGGTCATGAGGCGCGGATACTGCTTCTGCCGGGTTATCTTGAGAGCGCGCTTCATCCGGCCATTGAGTGGTTTATCAGGGAATACAGCCCCGACCTGATCGGCGTCGGTCTCATGTCGATCGAGTTTTATCCTGCAAAGAATATCACCCGGCTCCTGAAGGAAACCTTCGACATACCGGTGATGTGGGGGGGGCTGCACGTGATCCTGCGGCCCGACGAGTGTATAAAATATGCGGATTACGTGTGCAGCGGCGAGGGGGAGAGCGCCGTACTGTCACTGCTTGAGCACCTGCGGGACAGGGGCAGGGACGTGCCTCCGGACATCCCCAACATCTGGGTGAAGACGGGGGGCAATATAATAAAAAAAGACGCCCTGCCGGAGGCAGACCTTGACAGCCTGCCGGTTATCGAGTACCTGCCGGATTATTTCTACGGCTTCCACAGGGGCAAGATATACAATTTCGCGCGGAATCCGAAACTGTTCCGCAGCTATGCCCTCTACGGCGGAACCTGCCATATGATGATAACCACAAGGGGCTGCCCTTTCTACTGCGGATACTGCGCCAATGCTTACACAATGACGGTGTTCGGCAGAAAGATCAGAAAGAGATCGGTTGAAAACTGCATGGAGGAGTTAAGGCTCGTAAAGAAGGATCCCTATGTCCTGTACATCAACTTTGAAGATGACTGGTTTTTTTCCCATGACCGCGAATGGATGAGGAAGTTCTGTGAGGAGTACAGGCGCCATATAGGCCTGCCCTTCATGGTGCGCGTGTTTCCGGGGGTCATGGACAGGGAGAAACTCTTCATGCTGAGGGATGCGGGACTCAGCCTTGCAATCATGGGGGTTCAGACGGGAAGCGACCGGGTCAATTTCGAGATATACAACAGGAAGGTCAGGTTCTCCTCGGTCAGGAAGGCCGCCGCCCTTCTCTCCGAGAGCAGGGTGGCCCCGTATTATGAAATGATAGTGGACAACCCCTATGAGACGGAAGAGGATCAGATGGAGAGCATAAATGCAATGGCCGGGCTGAAGAGGCCGTACACCATTTCCCTCGCGCACCTGACCTTCTTCCCGGGCACCCTTCTGACAGACAGGGCACTGAAGGACAATATCATAGACCCCGAGGCGTATCTCACGCGGTACATGGTGAAAATCGACAAGACATATTTTAATAAATTACTTTATATGACACCATATATCCCCAGGACTTTAATAGGTTTTCTGAACAAACCACAAGCTGAAAGAAACGCTGTTCACACCGTCCTGACAAACACCCTCTTTTTCATTGTCAAAAGGACCGTGGAGCCTGCGGTGTTTTTCTTTGTACTTGCAAGGGGACTGAAATACAACATCAACTGGACGGTCAGGACACTGCTCGGCAACTGGAGAGCCGCGATGGCAAAGCTCCTCTTCAATTTCCTCGGCAGGGGCGACATGGAGTTTGACAGGAGGCTGGAACTGGCGAGAAAAGAGATGCCCGAGCTGTTTGAAAAATAAGCCGTGATTGACCCGGTTACATAAACAACGGCGGTCGGTCCGGATGCATGGAAAACTCCTTTATTATGCACAAAACTTAATCACAGGCCGGGGTATCGTCAAGTACGGCGCGAATACAGCCTCCTATTTTTTCCGCTTTTATGTTATATTGATACGGGTTCTACCGAATTCACCTTTTTATTGAACAAGGGGACATGACATGCTTTCAAAAGTTCTCAGCGCGACACTTATAGGAATAGACGCACACACCGTTGAAGTGGAGGTCGACATCACTGCAAGAGGCCTGCCCCATTTCTCCACTGTGGGACTTCCGGATGCGGCCGTCAAGGAGAGCAAGGACAGGGTCAGGACAGCTCTTAAGAACACGGGCTTTAATTTTCCCCTGAAACAGATAACAGTAAACCTCGCACCCGCCGACATCAGGAAAGAAGGCTCTGCGTTCGACCTCCCCATCGCCATAGGCATAACAGTGGCCGAAGGCATAATCGAGCAGGCCGCCGTCAAGGGCTACATAATCTCCGGCGAGCTGTCACTGGACGGGAGGATAAAGTCCGTCAAGGGCGCCCTTTCAATGGCCATCAAGGCAAGGGGCGACAGGCTCAGGGGCCTGATTCTGCCGCGGCAGAACGCGCGGGAGGCGGCTGTTGTCGAGGGTATCCCGGTATACGGATTCGACAACCTGCCCAGGCTTATAGAGTTCTTCAGGGGAATAAGGACAGTGGAGCCCACGTATGTGGACATATCGTCGGTCATGAAGGAAAATTCCGTTTACCAGGATGACTTTGCCGATGTAAAGGGACAGGAGCATGTCAAGCGGGCAATCGAGGTGGCCGCAACCGGGGGGCACAATATGCTGATGATAGGGCCGCCGGGTTCCGGAAAGACGATGCTTGCAAGGAGAATCCCCACCATACTGCCTGAAATGACATTTGAAGAGGCCCTGCAGACAACAAGAATCCACAGCGCAGTGGGCCTCCTCAACCACGGTCAGCCGCTCATTGCAACCCGTCCCTTCCGCTCCCCGCATCACACACTGTCCGATGTGGCAATGGTCGGCGGGGGGGCCACCCCGAAACCCGGGGAGGTGAGTCTTACACACAACGGCATCCTGTTTCTTGATGAGTTGCCTGAATTCAAGAGGAACGTCCTGGAGGTGCTCAGGCAGCCCCTTGAAGACGGCTCTGTGACAATATCAAGGGCACTGACCTCCATTACATATCCTGCCTCCATAATGCTCGTATGCGCCATGAACCCCTGCCCCTGCGGATATTCCGGTGATACACGGCATCAATGTGTATGCTCACCTTCCCGGATACACCGCTACAGGCAGCGGGTGTCCGGTCCACTCCTGGACAGGATAGACATCCACGTGGAAGTGCCGGCAGTGCCTTACAAAGACCTTTCAAACGATTACTGCGGCGAGACCTCGGAGAACATCCGCAGGCGTCTTCAGAACGCCAGGCGGATGCAGGTTGAAAGATTCCGCAAGGACAATATTTATTCAAACGCCAGGATGCGTTCAAGGCATATAAAGAAATACTGCGTGCTTAAGCCCGAGGCCCGGGGTATTATTGAAACGGCGATGCACAAGCTGGGACTTTCAGCAAGGGCGTACACAAGAATACTCAAGGTGGGAAGAACGATCGCAGACCTTGCGGAGTCCGGGCACATACATGCGGAACATATCGCCGAAGCCATCCAGTACAGGACCCTCGACAGGGGCCTGTACTGACCACCGGCATGCCAAGCGGTCTGCTTTATTCATCCACTGCACGATCTCTGCCTTACAACCTTACAGTGGCATAAACACCGCCCGCGGGCAGGGGGGGCCGTGAGGTTTTACGGCGGTCTCTCCCGCCCCGCTTATGCAACATTAAAGACTTATTTCCGGATGTCGAAACGATATCCCGGATTGCTCGTTAACACCCGTAGTAACCCGGAATGTCTTTTATTGCTTTTTCACTTCTGATTATTTACAATACAGTTGGTTCTCATTACTTTTACCGCATACAAAAAACAGGGGAGGTGGATAATAGTGAAAAAAATTATATTCTTACTATTAACGCTGGGTATCGCTGTTTACGGTTCGCGTGTATATGCAGTGGATTTGTTTCCCATGCAGGTGGGCAATAGTTACGAGTACCTGAAAC
>JALSHG010000035.1 GCA_026982355.1 Thermodesulfovibrio sp. | reverse complement strand
ACAACCCGTCCCCGGAGCAGAGCTTCTGTTCCTTATTGATGACCCTTCAACAGCAACAGCCGGCAACACAACCGCAGCAACCGGTACAGACGGCAAAGCCACAGTAAACATAAAAGGCAACACAGCAGGCGCCACCACAGTCAGAATCTCAGCCCCCGGGCTTGGGGAAGCGACAACCGGGATTTCAGTGGTACCGGACACGGACGGAGACGGAATACCCGATGACGGCGACGGCAGCGGCACAGCAGGAGACAACCGCTGCACGGGCGGCAACACCGCAAACTGCGACGACAACTGCCGCCTGACTTCAAACACGGGACAGCAGGACACGGACAACGACGGATACGGCAACATGTGCGACGCGGATTTGGACAACGACGGGTTTGTGGGCATCTTCGACTTCAACATCTTCAAGGCCGCCTGGTTGTCAAGTCCTTCGGATTCCAACTGGAATGCCGATGCCGACCTTGATTCCGATGATTTTGTGGGCATCTTCGACTTCAACATCTTCAAGGCCCGCTGGCTGACATCTGCGCCGTGGTACTGAAAACGTTTCCGCAATTATCCGTCAGGTACGGGGAAAAAACAACTGTGAGGGACGAGTAACTCAGCAAGCGACGGGGAAACCGTGAGACCGGAGCGCAGACGAAATCCGTCCCCGTCTCACGGAGAGACCCTACTCCCTTCCGAAGTCGTCATCGAAACGCACTATATCGTCCTCTTCAAGGTAATTGCCTATCTGGACTTCAATGATGTGCAGCGGAATTTTGCCGGGGTTCTCAAGGCGGTGCGGCGTGGTCTTGGGGACATAGGTCGACTGGTTTTCTTCAAGAAAGACGGTCTGGTCACCGTTCACAATCTTTGCAGTGCCATGAACCACTATCCAGTGTTCACTCCTGTGGTGATGCATCTGCAGGGACAGCTTGGCCCCCGGGTAGACAACAATCCGCTTTATCTTAGTATGCGCGTTTTCTTCAAGGATGGTGTATGTCCCCCACGGCCGGTAAACCTTTGTATGCGCCTTGTATTCCTTGCGCCCCTGTTTCTTCAGGTCGCTGACTATCGACTTGACGTTTTTGCTCTTGTTCAGGTCAGATACAAAGACAGTATCGGGCGTTTCCACCACCACAATATTATCAAGGTCATTCGCCACAATAAGCCGGTCGCCTCCCTTGATAAAGCAGTTCCTTGTATCTTTAAGGATAACATCGCCCTCCACCACATTGTTGTCTTCGTTTTTGGGCAGAAAATCATAGAGGGATTTCCAGGAGCCGATATCGCTCCACCCGAAATCCGAGGGGAGAACCGCGCCTTTTTTTGTTTTTTCCATTACGGCATAGTCAATTGATATGTCGGGCAGCCTGCTGTATTCTTTGCACGAAACGGATTTTCCCCCGGAGATTATTTTCTTCATCATCTTCAGCATCTCGGGCTCAAAAGACATGAATTCCCTCACCAGAACGGACGCCCTGAAGGCGAACATGCCGCTGTTCCAGAAGAAATTCCCCGCCCTGACATAATGACCGGCGGTCTTCTCATCCGGTTTTTCCACGAATCTTTTTATTGCAAGCGCGCTTTCTTTCAGCTTCCTGCCGCCCTCTATATATCCGTAGCCGGTCTCCGGGTAACCGGGTTTGACGCCGAAGGTCACTATGTAATTCATGCCTGCAAGCGACACCGCCTTTTTCAGACATTCATGGAACTCTTCGATGTCGCCGATTACATGGTCGGACGGGAAGACCACTATCACGGCGTCTTTTTCTTTCCTCAGGATGTCAAGGGTGGCGAGAAGAATGGCCGGCGCCGTATTGCGGCCGCACGGCTCGGTGATTATCTTTCCCTCCGACGGCACGCCTATCTCTTCAAGATGCCTTGCCACCTCGAAAAAATGCTCCTCTCCGCAGACGATTCTCATATTGCCTGCATCAAGAACGGGAGACAGCCTTTTGATGGTATTCTGAATCAACGAGTCGTCCCCTGCAAGGTTGACCAGTTGTTTTGGCAGGAGCTCCCTTGACACAGGCCACAGCCTCGAGCCGGTTCCCCCCGCAAGCAGGACGGAATATGTTTTAAGGTGTTTTCCGGACATGACAGACTAAACTCTCACCAGATATACAGGCATGATATCCCCACAGTAACATTTGAATATGCCTGCGGGCAGGAGAGTCCGGCGGAAAAGCTTTATCTGCGATACCTTCAGGACATATCCCCCACGGCATGTCGAAATCCCGTGGTTCGTGACCGTAAAAGACAAAGACCTGAAACGGACACGGTCAAGCCGCACGGAGGACGTCCTTCTTTCCCTTGTTTCCTGCAACAGAGACATATTTCCGATATCCCATCGCTTTATAAAGGTGTTACGTCAGACTCTCCCGCCCGCTTATACAAAATCCTCCTTCCAGTTGCATGAAATCACCCCCTGATTTCCGTCCAGCAGTCGGAATTCTCAATCTTCAGGGCCAGTATCTTGGACAGTTCCTGTTCCGATGTCGTACCGTCTTTGCTTATATTTTCAAGGAGACTCCGGGGAATCTCAAGCACGCACATTTTGTCCTTTTTTATCAACTGGAATTTGTACATAAACGTATTGAAGAAATAATAAACACGGAATATGATGATCGAATTATCGATCTCTCTTATCTTCTCCTCAACAATACGGTACGCAGGTACGTCATTCGCCGTTACGAGAGGATCGTCAGGATCGTCCATAATTACCCCCGTTTTCAATAATATCCGAATTCCATAAATACCGCCTGCGGGCAGGAGAGCCTGCCGGTTTATGCGACATTAAGGATAATTTTACAGCGATTAATGTTTTTTGTCACCTAAATTTTTGTTATCTTTATCCGTTCTATCTTTTTTCCGTCCATTTCGAGGATGAGAAACCTCAGATCATGATAACGGAGCTGTTCGCCGATCTTGGGGAGATGCCCGAAGAGCCCGAACAGGAAGCCGCCGATGGTGTGGAACTCTTCGCTTTTCAGCTCGACATTTATAAGCTCGTTAATTTCATCCAGCCCGGTCGAGCCTGATACGACAAAGGTTCTTTCATCAACGATCTCCACTTCCTTTTCAGCCTCTATCGCCTCGAACTCATCCTGTAATCCTCCTACTATCTCCTCCATTATATCCTCAAGCGTGATAAGGCCGGCCGTGCCGCCGTGTTCGTCCACGACAATCGCGATCTGGAATTTATTCTTCTGCATGTCGTCAAGCAGGGCCGTGACCATCTTGCTTTCAGGCACGTAATAGGCATCCCTCACAAAGCCCTTTATCGGCGTATTCATCGGAACCTCTTCGCGCGCCATTTTCCTCAGTATGTCTTTGACATATAAAACCCCAGTAATGTTGTCAACCGTCTCCCTGATGACCGGATAGCGGGAATAGCCTTCATCCGACACAAGGGAAAGCACGTCACTCACGGCGGCGCCTTCCGAGATGGCGACAATCTCGGTCCTCGGCACCATGGCCTCGGTAACCTTTTTGTCTCCGAACGCGAAGACATTATGGAGCATTTCCTTCTCTTCTTTCTCAAGCGTGCCCTCCTCTTCGCCGATCTTGATCATCGCCTTCATCTCTTCCTCTGTCAGGAGCTGCGGGGCCGGCCTGACCTCACCGCCGAAGAGCTGTATTATCGAGTTCGAAAGTTTGTTGAAGACCCATACGAGGGGTGATATCGCCCTGATATACAGCTCGATCGGCCTTGCCATCGCCAGTGATATGCTCTCCGCATGGGTAACGGCGAATGTCTTGGGCGCAAGCTCACCGAATATGACGGTTAGAAAGGTTATCGCAACCGTGGCAACTGCGACACCGATGTCTTCCCCGAAAATGCTTATCGCCAGCGCGGTGCCCACCGATGTTGCAAGTACCGTGAACAGGTTGCCGGACAGGATTACGGCGCTGAAGAGACGGTCGTGCTCGTCGCGTATCTTCTGGGCGATCTTTGCGTTCTTGTTGCCTTTCTCGACGAGATGCCTCAGCCTTATCCTGTTGAGGGAGATAAATGCTACTTCAGAACTTGAAAGTACGGCGATCAGGATGATACAGAGTATGATAATAAGAAAACTTATAGGGTCAGGGTCCATACGTTATTATGTGATTCTTGATATAATAGCATCCGCCACCCCTGATGTCGTTGCCGCTCCCGGGTCGTCCGGGGCGGGCTTCATATCATAAGTGACATCCTTGCCTTCCTCGATTACGGAGGCTATTGCATTATCAAGTCTGTCCGCCGCCTCGGTCTCGCCAAGATGCCTCAACATCATGACACCGCTGAGGATAACAGCCAGGGGATTGACCTTGTTGAGCCCCTTGTATTTCGGTGCGCTTCCGTGCGTGGCCTCGAATACGGCGTATTCATCGCCGATATTTGCGCCGGGAGCAAGCCCGAGTCCCCCCACCAGTCCTGCAGCAAGGTCGGAAACGATGTCGCCATAGAGATTCGGCAGCACAAGCACATCGTAAAGCCGGGGTTTCTGGACAAGCTGCATACACATATTATCAACGATTTTGTCCTCGAATTCAATATCAGGGTAGTTACCGGCCACTTCCCTTGCCACCTCAAGGAATAATCCGTCTGAAAACTTCATGATGTTTGCCTTGTGTACGGCGGTCACCTTGCGTCTCTTGTTTTTTCTCGCATATTCAAAGGCGGCACGCACTATCCGCTCTGTGCCGAAGACGGAAATGGGCTTTATGCTGATCCCGGAATCCTGCCGGATCGACCTGCCCGATATTTTCCGGACGGTATCGATAATCGCCCCTGCACCCTCGGAATCCTTCTGAAACTCTATGCCGGCATAAAGGTCCTCTGTATTCTCCCTGAAGATAACAAGGTCGATGCCGTCATATCTCGTCTTTGCGCCCTTATAGGTCTTGCACGGCCTGACACAACTGTACAGGTCCAGCGTCTGCCGCAGCGTTACGTTGACACTCCGGAAGCCTGTCCCCACAGGCGTTGTGACCGGGCCTTTAATGGCGATCCTGTTCCTCCTGATGGACTCGATCACCCTTTCCGGCAGCGGCGTGCCTTCCCGTTTATATACATCCTCTCCGGCATTCTGGATGTCCCACTCAAAGCCCACGCCTGTGGCCTCAAGCACCCTTCTTGCCGCTTCTGTAATCTCCGGCCCTGTACCGTCTCCCGGAATAAGTGTTATCCTGTACATTTTCCCCTTGGTTTTCACCCTACAGCGGCATAAAGCACCGCCCGTTTATGCAACATTAACCTTACAGTGGCATAAAAACATCGCCTGCGGGCTGTGGAGTCCGGCGGAAAAGCTTTATCTGCGATACATCTAGGACATATCCCGCACGGCATATTGCCGTCTTTTGCAATTTCACTCTCCGTTACGTCCTGCAACGGGGACATATTTTCAATGTCCCATCGCTTTATAAAGGTTTTACGCTGGACTCCACAGCCGGCTTATGCAACATTAAGGTTAACGTTAGGGCGGAAGTCTCAGCCCGGGGTTACCGTCAGTATTCTGGATACTATATCCGGATTTTCCGCTATGAATCTCAGCTCATCATCCGTAAGGGTCTTCTGTGTATGCAGGTTGGCATACTGGACCAGCTCCAGTATCCTCCTTGCCTCCTTGTCATCATGAAAATGTATGCCCAGGTCATCGTAGACATGCCTGAAACCCTTGATGCCCCCGTATTCGCCGGTCGTTATTATCCTGCCGGTCTGAACCAACTCCGGCTCGCCCCTGCCCACATCCTCAGGGTCATAAAGCTCGTAGTTGCGCCTGTCCTTGAGCGCGCCGTCCGCATGAATGCCGGATTCGTGGGCGAATGCATTGGCGCCCACCCCGACCTGTTTTATGGGGATGGGAATGTCGAATGCATACGATGCATACCGCGCGATCTTCCAGGATTTCCGCAGGTCCACCTTGTCGTCAAGGTGCATCTTGTCCTCGAATCCATGCGAATATTTAAGTGCAAGGATGATGGAAACGAGATCGCAGTTGCCCGCCCTTTCACCATAACCGTTGATCGTTGTGTTGATGTATGCATCGACCCCGCTCTCCACGGCCCCCTGGGCCCCGACAAGGGAAATGGCCTCGGCCATTCCAAGGTCGTTGTGACAGTGCATCTCCAGCGGAAACTGGGTAACCTCCGCAATTTTCTTTATTTTTTCATAAATCGTTATAGGATCGTCCGCCCCGAGCGTATCACAGTAGCGGAAACGGGCACCTCCGTTCTCCTTGGCGGCCAGGACAAACTCTATCAGCCTGCCGGTCTCCGTCCTTGACGCATCCTCTGCATTGACGCCGACCGTCTCCGCACCGAGGTCTTTCGCCACTTTCAGCGCCCCGACCATGGAATCCAGGATGTCCTTCCATGTCTTGCGGCCCTGGAATTTGCCGTCAATCATGATATCGGACGTGGATATCGAGATGTTCAGGTGTTTAATGTCAGGGCAGTTCCTGAATGTGAGTTCTATATCTTCAGGTACCGCCCTGCACCATCCTTCGAGGCGCAGGTTCTTTATGACTCCTCTTTTTGCAAGCTCGAGATTGGCGTTTATGTAGTTTATTTCATGCTTAAGAGTAGGGAACCCTATCTCGCTCTGGAATATCCCCATATCGTCCAGATAGATGTTGAGCATTGTTTTGGCAAGCTTGCTCAGCAGTATTCTGGATGTCTGCACACCGTCCCTGTTTGTTACGTCTATAAGATAGATATTTTTCATGGAAAATTATTTAACCATATTTCGGACATGATTTACAACCACAAAAAGCTGTTCACACCGGTCAACCACCCGGGAAACCCCCCAGGGTATCATGCCCATCTTCTGAAAAGGTCGTGCCCGAGACCTGAAGAATCAAGGAGTTTTCCGACAACAAAGTCCACAATATCATCTATGCTCTCCGGCCTCTGGTAAAAGGCCGGCACAGGCGGCGCTATCGTTGCGCCCATCCGGGCAAGCCTGAGCATATTCTCAAGATGTATTGCATTAAACGGCATCTCGCGGGGTGAAAGGATGAGTCTCCGGCCTTCTTTCAGCGCAACATCAGCCGCCCGTTCAATTAAATTGTTTGCATAACCGCCGGCAATCCCCGAGAGTGTCTTCATTGAACAGGGGACCACAAACATGCCGCCTGCCGGGAAAGAACCGCTCGAGATGGGCGCTGCAAGGTTATTCTCACTGAAATACCTGACCTTCCCCGAGGAGTAGTATTCCTGTATCTTCTTTTCCGTCTCTGATTCCGTGCCGCCGGTCCAGTCGACTCCGGTTTCCGTCTTCATGATAAAAAACGCCTGGCGGGAGACACAGAGATAGACCCTATCAACCGATTTAAGCAGTTCGCCGACAAGCCTGAGACCGTACACCGAGCCGCTGGCGCCTGAAATTGCAACAACAAAGGATTTCATTTACACATTTTAACACATATATTGGATTCCGGTTCTTACCGCATCATGATCATATTTCCGCATTATATACCTCACAGCGGCAAAAAAAATACCGCCCGGTGGCAGGAGGTTTTACGGGGAATCCCCCCGCCCGCTCATGCAACATTAATGTCTGCACCGTTCAAAGTGTGCGGTTGCAGGGGGCATCCTGCCGCATTCCATCACCACCAGGTTTCTCTCGCCCTGCCCGAACGGAAGCCGGAGCCTGCGGACTTCTTTTACGGAGTTCCCGAGATGAGTATCGGCCTCCAGTGTTTTCAGTTCGTCAAACACATTCGGCCCTTTGCCGGCGATAATCCTTCCGCCCTCCACGACATAGGGACATGCGGTCTCAAGAAAATCCCTCAGGGAGAACACGGCCCTTGTGACTATAACGTGGTACCGCCGTGCATGCTCTTTCCCGAGATGCTCCAGCCTGTCCGCCAGCACGATTATATCACCCATGTGCAGCATCCTGATTACATGACGGAGAAAAGCGGCCTTTTTACGCGCAGGCTCAATAAGCGCCACGTGAGTTCCGGGCCTGGCGATCTTAATGGGAATGCCGGGGAACCCCGCGCCTGTCCCTGCATCCGCCAGTCTTATTTTTTTCTCCGGGAGCGCTTTCAGGTAAAGCAGCGAATCAAGAAAGTGCCTGATAATTATGTCGCTGTCTGTTTTCAGTGCGGTAAGATTATGTACCCTGTTCCATTTTTTCAGCTCGCGGAGATGGGTCATAAAGGCCTGAACCTGATCTTCAGAGCAGGATACGTGTATCTCCCTCAGGCCTTTTCTCAGCAGTTCTTCTGCGTTCATGGGAAAGCGTATCAAAGGGCACGGCGTTTCATCAGGATAACAAGCCGGCTTACTTCACAGTGCCTACGTGGACTGCGGTGATACCGAGGCTCAGCTTGTAATATTCGACCTGCTCCAGCCCCGTCTCCTCCATAGTCCTGCTGAAATTATCCGGGGAGGGGAAATCGAGCATCGATAAAGGAAGGTATTTATAGGCGCCTTTTTTGCCTGACACCATCTCTCCGATAAAAGGGAGCGCCCTTGTTATGTAAAACCGGTAAAGCGGCCTGAAGAAACGGCTCTGGACACTTGTAAACTCCAGAATCACCACCTTCCCGCCGCTCTTCACCACCCTGGCCATCTCCCTGATGCCCCGCCTGTAATCCCGGACATTGCGTATGCCGAACGCAATGACAGAGCCGTCAAAGGTGTTGTCTTCAAAAGGCAGTGACGTGGCATCCGCAAAGCGGACATCTATCATGTCCGCGCAGCCTGCTTTTTTGACCTTCTCCCTTCCAAGCTCAAGCATACCCTCGCTGAAATCCACCCCGACCACCCTCGTGCCCGGAGGATGTCTCCTGATAATCTCCAGAGCAACATCACAGGTGCCAGTGGCCACATCGAGGAATACGGCATTTTCAACCCTTGGAAGCTGCCTGACGGCGAACCTCCTCCAGTAGCGGTCTATCCCCAGGCTCAATACACTGTTGAGCAGATCATACCGCGGCGCTATGGTTGAAAACATCGACTGTATCCGTTCGGGATCCTTAGCTGCTCTATCCATTTTGTTCAGCTTCACCTTACAGTACACCTTCCGGTGCAATTAAAACACCGCCCGTTTATGCAACATTAAGGTTCACAATGGTAATGAAGTTTAAAATATGCAGCATATCATGTCAATGCATGATCGGGATAGACCGTCACCGCCACGGGACCGCTTCGCTTATCGCGTAACAACATGTTAAAATACATTTGTGAATAAAATGAACACTGTTATACTGGCAGGAGTGGTCTTATCAGCAATCATTTCTCTTCCCGCGGCTTACGGACAGTCAGGGAGTCTGAACATAATTTACACGGGAAGCATGAACGGCAAACTCGAGCCCTGCGGCTGTTCCCCGAAGACCGATTACGGAGGTGTTGCAAGGCTTGCCGGCTATATCGCCCGCCACGGCAGGGAACTGTCTCCATACCTGCTGATTGATGCGGGCAATTTCACCGCACGGGATACACCCCAGGGAAGACTGCAGGCCGAGGCAATGCTGAGATCCTTCCGGATCATGAAATACGACGCGGTCGCATTGTTAAGTAATGAAAAGGCATTTGCAGAAGATTTCCTCCCTTCCCTGATCAGGAGGTATGATATTCCCGCTGTCTCTGATTCCCCTCCCTACGATACTTCCGTGTTGGTAAAAAAAGACGGCTTTGCTGTTAATATAAGTACCAACCCGAAGGATTACAGGAAAGACGCCCTCAACATATTTCTTACGGACATCCCGGTTTCCGGGTCCGCGGCGACTGGGAGCTGGGACATTATTATCAGCTCTTCAGGTGAAATACGGGAAAAGCCCCTGAAGACAAACGGAACCATCATCGTCTCAGGCTACCCGGAAGGGAAAAGACCGGGTCTCCTGAGGTTGCAGGTTGACGCAAAAGGCGATATAACCGATTTCAGACACGAATGGCTGCTGCTCGGCGGCGATAGCGAAGAAAACGCGGATGTGCGTAATGTTCTGGATGATTATGACTCCGGGGTTGCAGGCCTGTTGAAAGAGTCCGGAAAGCCGCCGGGAGGGACTGCTTACCTCGGTGTCGCCAAGTGTGCGGAGTGTCATCGGCCCTTTGTGGAAAGCTGGGGAAAAACCCGTCACGCCAGGGCGTTTGCAAGCCTTCAGCAGGCGGGCAAGGGGGCGGACCCCGAGTGCATCGCCTGCCACACTGTCGGCTTCGGGGAAAAGGGCGGATTTTATACGATTGAAACAACCCCGGAACTGGCAAATGTTCAGTGTGAAGAATGTCACGGCCCGGACAGGGAGCACATCGAGGATTTCTCCAGGCCTATGAAGCCTGTATCCGAGTCCGTGTGCCTGAAATGTCACAAAAAGGACAACAGCCCTGATTTTGATTATGAACGTTATCTGGAAAAAATCAGGCACTGAACGCTCCCGGATTGCTGACCGGGGACAGAATCACACCGGGAGTTGACATGCCGGCAAGGTGTTTTTTACCGGAAGGAGCTTTCAACCATGAAAACTGGCCTGTTCGTTTCTCTGATTATCGCGTTTATACTGTGTTCCGCATCATATCTGTACGCCGTGGCGGACACGGGTGGGAATGGCAATGAAAAATCCGCTGAAGATTTCTCAAGGTATACAGGAGAGATGGTTTTCGTCAAAGGGGGCTGTTACGAGATGGGATGCGGAAGCTGGTCGGGCGAATGCGGCAGGGATGAGAAGCCTGTCCATGAGGTCTGCGTGGATGATTTCTACATAGGCAAATACGAGGTGACCCAGAAACAGTGGAAAGCGCTGATGGGAGGAAACCCTTCTCACTTTAAAGACTGCGGAGACAACTGTCCCGTTGAAGGCGTAACATGGGATGACGCCAGGAAGTTCATAAGAAAGCTGAACAAGAAGACAGGTATGAATTTCCGCCTGCCCACGGAAGCGGAGTGGGAGTATGCCTGCAGGAGCGGCGGCAGGAAAGAAAAATTCTCCGGCGGCAACAACGCCGACGAAGTCGCGTGGTACCGCGACAATGCCGGAAGAAGGACCCATCCCGTGGGGCAAAAGAAACCGAACGGACTGGGCATATACGACATGTCGGGCAATGTACTGGAGTGGGTGAGGGACATCTATAATTCAAAGGCTTACAGGAAACATTCCCGCATGAATCCATTGTATAATGCCTCTGTTCTCGGCTGCCGTGTGCACCGCGGCGGCAGCTGGGTCACCAAGAAAGTGAAACTGCGCTGCACCAACCGCAGCGACTTTTCGCCGACACTCAGCGGCCCCGAGCTCGGGTTTCGCCTCGTCAGGAGCAAATAACTTCCCGCTCGTTACCACCGCTGAAGCACTGCGACACCGGGCCTGTGTATCGGCGGCAAAAAGCGTTTCCATCTTGACAACGGTGGTATGTCCTCTTATAATTTAAAAAAAATGACAGGAGGGTGGTTATGACAAAGGCGGATTTAGCCGACAAGCTTTATGAAAAAATCGGTCTTCCCAAAAAAGAGACGGCGGCCATCGTGGAGATACTCTTTGATTCAATGAAACATATCCTCTCTGAAGGAGAATCAATAAAGATAACCGGTTTCGGCACTTTTCTCGTGAGGAAAAAAAGCGCCCGTAAGGGCAGAAACCCCAAAACAGGAACGGAACTGGAGATTGAACAGAGGAGGGTTGTCACCTTTAAGCCGAGCCTGCAGTTTAAAGAACTTGTGGAAAAGGTGTAATTCCCAATGAGGTCTTCACCTCGTAAAAAAGCCAGGCCTGACAAACTCTTTTATAAAATCGGTGAAATCAGCGAGATTGCAAAAATCGAGCCTCATGTCTTAAGATACTGGGAATCGGAATTCCCGTTCCTCAACCCCAGGAAGAATAAAACAGGGCAGCGGATCTATACCAGAAAGGACCTGGAGCTTGTCCTTCAGATAAAAGATTTACTGTATAAAGAAAAATATACTATTGCAGGTGTGAGAAAGAAGCTCGGCCAGGGTCATAACAAGAAGAGGACTGTATCCATTCAGACTCTCCACGGTGTCAGGAAACGGCTGAAAGAGATCCTTGACACCCTGAAAAGCGAACCATAACCTTAATGCAGCAAAATCGGGCAGGTGAAATTGCCGGAACATCTTACAGGCAAACCGGAACAAATCGGATACGGGGCGTAGCGCAGTCTGGTTAGCGCACTCGCTTGGGGTGCGAGAGGTCGGCCGTTCAAATCGGCTCGCCCCGACCATTTCCATTTTCCGCCGGCAAGCCCGACAAGCTGCTATATCAGGCAGGCCGGCTGATTGCGGCAGGGGCAGGTGATTCTTCCTTTAATCCCCTCATTTCAGGTAAAATAGGTTTTATCATGCCATTGAACAGCGATGTTTCATACATGCTTGCATTTTTCGCAGGGGTGCTGTCTTTTCTTTCGCCCTGCGTATTGCCGCTGCTGCCTTCCTATGTCTCGTTCATAACAGGCGTGTCTTTTGAAGACCTCACAGGCAATGCCGACAGGGGGAGGGTGAAATTTCTCACAATAACAAACTCCCTTGTGTTTATCCTGGGATTTTCCTTTATCTTCACCCTCCTGGGCGCTTCGTCATCCGCGGCCGGGAGGTTTTTCTTTCAGTACCAGGATCTCATAAGGATAACGGGCGGCATACTGATCATAATTTTCGGTTTTTTTGTTGCGGGCTTTCTCAGGATAGATTTTCTCATGAGAGAAAAGAAGTTTCACATGAACTTCAAGCCCGCAGGATATATCGGGACATTCGCCGTGGGCATGACATTTGCCGTGGGATGGACCCCCTGCATAGGCCCGATACTCGGCTCCATACTCATGTATGCAGGCTCAACAGCATCGGTAAGCTACGGCGCCAAGCTCCTTGTGGTTTATTCCCTGGGACTCGGGATACCGTTCCTGCTCTCCTCCCTCGCACTTAATACGTTCCTGAGCCACTCCAGAAGGCTTCAGAGACACATGAAACCGATAATGGTCATAAGCGGCATACTCCTCATAATATTCGGCATTATGCTGCTTACAAACATGATAACGGTACTGGTGGGACTGTTTCCCAACTTTACCATTTTATAGGAAGTTGCAATGAGTGGAGTTCACCTTGATGTTGCATAAGCCGGGCGGTGGTGTTATGCCGCTGCGCTGCAAGGTTCATATTTCTTTCATATTTGAATATTATAATAGCGGCTGGATTTCTGCCTGTAATTTCTTTTAATGAATAGAAAAGGGCTTTATAAACAGTGCATGATGCCGGGAAAGATATTCTTTCTGATGCTTCTGATATTATTATCAGGTTTAAGCGCATCTCACGGCAGGGAAATAACACGGATGGAGCTTGAGGAGGTTACCGACCTCATCATGAGCCCTGGATGCGATTACATTTACACGCTCACAAACTGCCCCTCTCCCCAGGCGGAACAGATGAGGGAGCTTATAAAGGACAGGCTCAGGAAGGGTGAGAGTAAGGAGGAAATCCTCTCCTATTTTGAAAAAGTCTACGGAACGAAAATACTGGCCCAGCCCTCAAAAAAGGGGTTTTATTTTGTTGCATGGTGGTTTCCGTATTTTCTTCTGCTCGACATATTCATAGTGGTGGGTATTTTCCTGTTCCTGTGGCGCAGGAAAAATAAAAAAGAGGAGACCGACACCGCTATTGATCCCGATATGGAGACGATCCTTGAAGATGAAATACGCAAATTCAAGGAAAGAGGGTAGAAAGCGAATTTCATTATGAAACGTTTATTGAAGCTTTTTTTCTGGCTGCCGGTCGTAATCCTGATAGCAGCGGTTGTCATAGGGGCATTAAGCGGCCTTGAGAAGGGCCGGAAAAAACAGCCCCGCCCCTCCATAGGAGAGAAGGCGCGGGATTTCACGTTTCCCGACCTGGAGGGAAATCAGGTCTCACTGTCGGATTTCTACGGCAAGAAGGTCGTTTTCATAAATGTCTGGGCCACGTGGTGCCCCTCGTGCAGAAAAGAGCTGCCCACGCTCCAGAAACTGTATGAGAAGTTTGCAGGGGATGACTTTGAGGTCCTGGCTGTGAGCATAGATGCGGCCGGCAAAAAGGCCGTTGCACCGTATATGCGGAAACACGGCTACACATTCCCCGCGCTTCTTGACACCGCCGGTTCAATCCAGTTGCTTTACGGAACCACGGGAGTGCCGGAATCATTTATTATCGATAAAAAGGGCAGGGTCGCCTTTGTGGAAATCGGCCCCGGCGACTGGACCGAGCCTAAGAGACAGGATTTGATAAGAGGGCTGACGGAAGAACCAGACACGGTTGTGGAGGCCGGGACATGAACGCCAGGCGTAAGACCGTGATTTTTGCGGTGATTCTGATACTGTCTTCTTTCGTTTATCTCGTATTCCTCGGCATGAAGGAAGGCAGCATGTATTATCTGGAAGTCCGGGAGTTCTTCAACAGGCTCAATGAACTCGGCGGGCAGAAAGTCAGGATCAACGGGGCGATAGTCCCGGGCAGCGTCAATTATGACACCGGCAGCATGAAACTCTCTTTTTTATTAAAAGACAATGAGATGGAGAATTCCCCGCGGGTAAAGGTTGTGTATAAGGGGAGCCCCCCGGACCTCCTGGAGCAGGAAGGCGTTACGCTTGTGGCTGAAGGCTCTTATAACAGCAGGACAGGGGTTTTTGAGGCCAAGCAGCTCCTCGTGAAGTGCCCTTCAAAATATGAAAAGAAAGAGGAAGAAGAATGATAGATTTCGGAAAGTATTCCCTGCTCTTTTCCTTTATCCTCTCTATTCTTGTGCAGACAGGCCTGTCGGTCGGGATCAAAAAAAGGGACGGAAGGTTTGTCGACATGGCCTACCGGGGGGTGAAGGTGATATTCGTCTTTCTTACATTAGCCGTGGGCATCCTCATATACGCATTCATTACAAACGATTTCAGGATCGAGTACGTAGCATCATACTCCGAGAAAAGCCTTCCCGTTTTCTATAAAGTAACCGGGCTGTGGGCGGGACAGAAGGGCTCCCTCCTGTTCTGGACATGGCTTCTGTCGATTTTTGCATTCATAACCGTCAGGCGCGATGAAAACAAGCCCAATTCGGTGTTTCTTCCATACGTTCTCGTGTTTCTGAACCTGACAATGATGTTCTTTCTCGTGCTTGTGAGCTTCGTGACCCCCCCCTTCGAGATGCTGGCAAGATTCCCTGCCGACGGCAACGGCCTAAACCCCCTGCTGCAAAACCCGGGGATGGTCTTTCATCCGCCGACGCTATATCTCGGGTATGTGGGGTTCACCGTGCCGTTTGCCTTTGCCATGGCCGCACTTGTAATGGGAGACCTGGGGGACTGGTGGATAAAAAAGACAAGGGCATGGACACTGTTTTCATGGGTATTTCTGACCCTCGGCATCATCTTCGGCGGCTGGTGGGCCTACAAGGAGCTTGGATGGGGAGGGGTATGGGGCTGGGATCCTGTTGAGAATTCCTCGTTTATGCCGTGGCTGACCGCAACTGCGTTTCTTCATTCGGTGATAATCCAGGAAAGGCGCGGAATGCTCAAGATATGGAATCTCTCCCTGATCCTGCTGACCTTTGCATTAAGCATCTTCGGCACCTTTATTACAAGGAGCGGCATTATCTCCTCCGTCCATGCCTTCGGGCAGTCACCCGTGGGATATGTCTTTCTCGGGTTCCTGTTCATAATCCTTGCCGCGGGCATATATCTCATAAGGACAAGATACGAGAAATTAAGGGAGAAGAACCCGAGGATAGAGGCGTTTCTCTGCCGGGAAAGTTCCTTCCTGTACAATAATATAATCCTTGTGGGCATATGTTTTGCGACCTTCTGGGGAACGATATTTCCCCTCATATCAGAAGCCGTGAAAGGAGTGAAGATTTCAGTGGGTCCGCCTTTTTTCAACACGATCAACTCTCCCCTGTTCCTGTTGCTGCTGATCTTAATGGCGGTATGCCCGCTTCTCGGCTGGCGCAGGACCTCCACAAAGGGAATGCTGAAAAACTTCCTCATCCCGTTCTCCGTAATGGCGGTATCGCTGCCCCTGCTTTACATTGCCGGCATCAGGGAATTTATGCCCGTATTTTTCTTTTCCTTCTCGGTCTTTGTCATCGCCACGGTCGCGAGGGAGTTTTATCTCGGCACAAAGGCCGGGGTGAAAAACAGCGGCATGGGGTGGATGTCGTCGTTCATGAGTCTGGTCCTGAGAAACAGGAGACGATACGGAGGGTTTGTGGTACATGTCGGCATGGTGTTCATAATACTGGGCCTTGCAGGCTACGGATACTACCAGTACAAAGAGGATTTCAACCTGAAAAAAGGCCAGGAAATCACTGTAAAGCATTACCGCCTGAAATACATAGACCTGGCAAACTTTGAAAAGTGGAACTATGAGGCCGTGGGCTCTCTGATCGAGATATACAGATCAGGGAAGTTCGCCGGTATCCTGAGGCCCGAGAAGAGATTTTACAAAAAGCAGGAACCATCTACCGAAGTCGCTATTCTGCCCAGCCTGGCAGAGGACCTGTACCTTATCCTCGGAAGCTGGAACCCCGACGGTTCCATTACATTGACCGTTGTCATAAACCCGGTTATTTCATGGCTGTGGATAGGCACGGGCGTGGTGCTGTTCGGTACGGTCTGGGCGGTCCTGCCCAGGAGACGGAGAGATGATGAAGTCGATGTGCTGGAGAAAGACATTATTATTTATTTAAGGGGAACAGGAGCCGGATGATGCTTGTGATATTTTTTGTCCTGATGCTGGCCTTTCTTGCCTACATACTGCTGCCCCTTGCGCAGGACAGTTACTGGCCGTTTGTAAAGAGGGGGGCGCTTGCAGGGATACAGGGAGACAAAAAAGAAGGCCTGTGGGCAATATCGGATGTGGATTTCGAGTACGAGATGGGGAAACTGACCCGGGAGGACTATATATCCACAAGGGAATCCCTGAAGAAAGAGGCACTTCATGTGCTTGAGAGGGAAAGGGACCTTTCTGAGAGGATCGCGCTGAAGCCCGGAAAGGAGATTTCGGAAGGCCTTAAAAAGGATATCACCAGAGAGGTGTTGAGAATTTGCGGAAAAAAATTATCTTCATAATATTTTCAATCATATTGATGGCAGCCGATGCATTTGCCGTATCTCTAAAAGTAAGCGTAACGAACGCCACCAAGGACGAAACCCTGTCCGGCTACCCCTTTAAAATACTCTCCGTCGAGCAGGACAAGTACGGGGACATGAGGGTGTTGAAGACATATGAATTACATACCGGCCCGTCAGGGACATTCGAGGGGAACGTGGATGTCTCCCCGGGTGAAGCGGTCATGGGTGAAGTGAATTACAGGGGTGTGCCCTATCACTCCCGGCTTATACGCATAACGGAAGAACAGGAAGATTATACGATGAATTTCAGTGTATATGAAATAACCGACGACGCCCGGAACGTGGAGATAACCCAGAGGACCATGATGATCACGCCGCATGACGACAGGACGGTCATGGTATACGATACCATAACCATCAGGAACAACAGCAGGCTTACTTATGTGGGAAAGTACAACGACAAATTAAAGATAAACCAGGTGCTTTTCATTCCCCTTCCCGCCGGATATTCGCTGATTAACGTATGGGGGCTCGACCGGCGGGGGATATACACCCTTGTCGGCGGACTGGCGACGAAAAATGAAATCCTGCCCGGCGAAAGCTCCATATCCCTGAGCTATTTTGTCAGGAGTGATACGGGCGTATTCGACATGTCCATGCATATCGACGACAACGGCCCCCCGCTGAAAAGAATATCGCTCTTTTTCAAGAACAAGGAAAAGTGGAAGGTGAAATCCTCAAGCCTCCTGCACAAGGGAAAGAGAAAGTTTGAGGGAGGTGTATACGGCACTTACCACGTCTGGGAGGCCAGCGGATTGAGAGATATAAAATTCACCGTCCTGGCCCCTTCCCACAAAGGCTTTTTCAGCTTATGGCAGGTTTCCGTGTTTGCTGCCTTCATCGCAGCCGGCACAGGACTTTTTGTTATGAAGAAGAGGGTTTACAGGTGGAACCTTGTTCGGGAGAAAAAAAGGCTGGACGGGATACTCGAAAGACTCGGGAGCGAGGCGGATAAAGAGGATTTAAAGGGATACTACATGCCCTTCCGGAAGGTTCTGGAGGACAGGGCCAGGGAGATAGAGGAAAGGCTCGGGTCTTGAATATTATAGAACTGAGGGGGGTCAGGAAGCAGTACCACGCCAAGACGGCGCTGGGCGGAATCGATATGTATGTCCGCCGGGGAGAGTGCATTACACTCTTCGGCCCCAACGGCGCGGGCAAAACAACCCTGCTCAAGATAATATCAGGCATAATGTCCCCCACCGAGGGCAGACTCCTCTACAATGACAAACCATATTCTGAAAGCGATATAAAAAAAGACGCATTCTATCTCGGGCACAGGACATCCCTCTATACCGCCCTCACGGTGATGGAAAATATGGACTTTATCCGCAGGCTCTTTTCACTTAACCACAGGAGGCAGGTAGAGGATATTTTAAGGGGTCACGGGCTCTGGGAGAGGAGAAACGACCCTGTAAACGAACTCTCACAGGGAATGAAGAGACGGCTTGCCCTTGCAAAAGGATTCATCATGAGCCCTGAAATCTTCATCCTTGATGAGCCGTTCACCGGCCTTGACCACCGCTGGAGGTCCGCCATCCTTGCAAAGATAAACGACATAAAGAAGCAGGGCAAATCCGTGCTTATCTCGACCCACCTCGTGGAGGAGGGCCACAGGCTTGCAGACCGGGTGGCCTTCCTTCACAGGGGGAGGTTCCTGTTCATCAGAGACAGGGAAGAAGTGGACACGGCGGAGATTTACGGACTGTTTGATTCCATGGGAGAGCTTGCGGGATGAAATTCATGGGAAGCGCTATAGCCATCCTGAGAAAAGATATACTCCTTGAGCTGCGAGGGAAGGAGTCCCTGAGCCTCATGCTCTTTCTCTCCCTGCTGCTGCTTGTCATATTCAATTTCGCCCTTGACACCGGCAAAGAGAACGTCTCTTCGCTGGCACCGGGGATACTGTGGGTGGTCTTTACATTCTCGGGGATTCTGGGCATGGGCAGGACATCAATGGCTGAGAGGGACGAAGACGCATACCTGAGCATAGTCTTCTCCCCTGCATCAGCGGAGAGCTTCTATATCGGGAAGGTATTGAGCAACCTTCTCTTTCTTGTAATAATGGAGATGTTCACCCTGCTGTTCTTTGCGATCCTGTATGATTTCGAAAAGATCATAGGCATGCTGCCGCAACTGCTTCCGGGGCTCCTGCTGGGGACCCTGGGGTTTTCACTTGTGGGCACGCTCTTCTCCTTTCTGACAACCGCATCAAGGTACGGTGAGGTGCTGTTGCCTTTCCTGTACCTGCCGGTGGTGGTGCCTATCATACTCGGCGGGGTCTCCTCCATGGATATAATATTAAACGGAAAGGCCGGCGGAGCCGGGAAATGGATACAGATAATGGCTGTTTTCGATGTCCTTTATTTCGCCGTCTCCCTGCTGCTGTTCAGGTATATAATAGAGGAGTAGAACAACATGAAGACAAACAGAACCATAAGTATACTTTTCTTTCTGCTGATGGTCATGATGCCCCTGAATCTCTACCTCATATTCAAAGTGGCGCCGACCGAAAGGATAATGGGCGACGTCCAGAGGATATTCTACCTGCACGTCTCTCTCGCCTCGGGAGCATTCCTGGCGTTTACGTGCACATTCGTCTCAAGCATACTGTTTTTATGGAAGAAAAACCTCGTATGGGACAGCGCCGCAAGCGCCGCCGCCGAGACCGGGCTGCTTTTTGCGACCCTTGTCCTCGTGACAGGCTCCCTGTGGGCAAGGCCCATCTGGAATGTCTGGTGGACATGGGACCCGAGGCTGCTCACCGTGCTCATTCTCTGGTTCATCTATGTCGGGTATTTTCTCCTGAGGGGGGGCATAGCCGACAGGTTCAAAAAGGCTCAGTACTCGGCTGTCATAGGAATAATCGGCTACATAGACATCCCGGTAATCAGGTATGCGACGAAATGGTGGAAATCCATACATCCCCTTCTTTCGAGGGAAGGCGGCGGGCTTAATCCCGTGATGAAAAACGTGATGTTCTTCAGCCTGGCTACATTCCTTGTGCTTACCGTATTCCTGTTCCTCTTCAGGTTCAGGCTGGCAAGGATAGAGGAAAGATTGCAGAAACTGAAAAAACTGACGGAGGATTAACAATGGAAAACTGGGGTTATCTCGTGGGGGCATATACGGTTGCGTGGCTCGGAGTATCCTTCTACCTGTATGTCAACGCGAAAAAGCAGAAGGCGATAGAGGAGCGGCTTTCTGATATAGAGACCCTGCTGAAGGACAGGGGATAAACGGCGCTACAGCACAACCGTCCACCGGGATCGAGATGCTCCGGTGAATTCCCTCCAACGCCGTATGAATTCAGGTGCCGCATTATTACGAAGGGAAATTCTGCAATGCCGTAAGACACGGGCAGGGCGTTCCAGCGGTGCCATAGATTATAACAGGCATTGGGCCATAGATGAAATCCGCTTGTCCGATCGTCAAAAATGTGATATACTTTTTTGTATCAAGGCTCTTTAAAGATGTGTAATCCAGGAATTCACGTAACGATGTTCCTGTATCACGGCAATATACCCATAATACAACACGCCGTAGAATATCGAATCGATCATATACAGCACGGCATGGCCCTGCAGCAACCTGACATAAGGCGGACAGGTGATGCCCCGCACACGTAAAAGAACAATATTGCAACTGATGTTCTTACTTCTGCTTACCAGTTTTATTGCCGCTTGTGCTTCAACCACTCCACTTCCGGCAAATATCACATTCTTTGAACCTTCACCCCGCATCTCTCCCAAACTGGCTGCTTTCCTGGGAATATGGGAAGGCAGGTGGGCTCAATCACAGGACGTCATCATAGTTGTTGAAAGGATAGGCAATGACTATGCTGAAGTTATATTCAGTGTGGGCTTGCTCAATGCTGCCGGGATAATACCGGAAGATATCTTTTACTATGTAAGGGCCGACGTAATAAGTGACTCAGCCATCGGATGGAACACCGCCAATGGCAACAGGTTTATATTCGAGATGCGGGATGGATTTAATAAAATCAGGGGGCATTTTATTGAAAGCTCAACAGGAGCTGAAATCACTACGGACATGAAGCGGGCCAATGCTGCGGAATTCCCCGGCCTGAAAATTCACAGATACCCCTATATTGAATATATTCATCCTCTGAAAGGCAAAATGGAGTTTGTCCGGGATAATAATTTCTGCCTGAGGAAAGCTGCAAAACAAAGCATATTATTAGCGTATGATGTCAGGAGATACAAAATGTGGGAGGAAGTGGACCGTTGCCTGCGTGATGACTTCGGATGGACGCCGCTGGAGAAAGGTTTCCGACCAGACAGACCGGCGCTTGACAGCGAAGTTGAATGAACCTTAACCTTAATGTTGCATAAGCCGGCATTTTTATGCCGCTGTGCTGTAAGGTAAAGATGGCTGAAAGAGATAAGGCCGCAAGAATCATAAAAAAGACCAACATAGGGGAACTCGTCGGGGATTTATCGGGAGAATATACTGTATTTATCCCCTTGGCGGATGAAGAGGGCGTATCCTTTCAAAAGTTCAGCGGGCAAGCCCTTGCCTTAACAGGGTATTCCAACTCCTACCTGCCGCCCGCCAAGTGTTTTCTGTTCCCGCCGGTATGGAAGAAATTTATTCCCTGCAATATTGAATATATGGAAGATCAAGGGGAGAACAAGGCAATATTCGGGGTCAGGCCCTGCGATGCCCAGAGCATTACACTGCTGGACAAGGCACTGCACGACAATGAATTCTACAGAAATAAACGGAGGAGGCTTCTTATAATCGTCACAGGGTGCAACTTTCCGCTTGATACCTGTTTTTGTACTTCCGTGAAAGGCGGGCCGTTTTCCGTGGAAGGCGCCGATATATTCATAACCGACATGGGTGATGACCTGCTTGTGGAGGATATAAGCGGGAAAGGGGCGAAGTTCCTTGCAGATATCTTTAACGCCGCTTCCCGCGATATGGACAGGAGAGAAGAGATCGCGAGGAAATCACATGCAATGATCAAAGGAACTCTCCGGTTAGACGGTCTGCCTGAAAAGCTGGAAAAGACGGACAAGACTCTTGAAAGGAACGGTGTCTGGCGGAAACTCTCTGAAGGTTGCTCGGACTGCGGCCTGTGCACGTCCATATGTCCGACGTGCCACTGCTGTTTTGTATTGGACGACATAATGGATATGGTGATTGAAGAAACAGGGCCAAAAACCGCAGAAGACTGGGATCCGTGCATGTTTAATATCTTCATGTCCGCAGGCCTCACCGGCCCGCCTCCCAAAGGGCATCAGAGACTGCAGAGGAGAATCATGGATAAATTCTGTCACGCCGCGAAAACACTCGGTCAGCCGTTCTGCGTCGGCTGCGGCAGGTGCATTATAAACTGCAAAGAACAATTAAACCTCATTGAAACACTAAACGCACTGACATAGCCTCCTGTTCTTTTAACTGTACCTTGCAGCGGCATGAAAACCCCGCATCTTCAATATACCCTAAAGTTACCGATTGTTCAAGCAGCGATTCACGGCAAACCTCAATGTTGCGCAGGCTCAATGGAGCGACGGGACGGTCTTCTGTTATAATTGTCTGCACAGTGAATTGCAATATGCGACCGTCTGAAACGCCGGCATCTTCATGCCGCTGTAAGGCATATCGGGGAAGAGGTGGGGTGAGTGTTCAGGACATTAAAGGCAAGGATGCTCCTGTTAATCGTCGCGCTGGTGGTTTTTACATCCGCCACATTCATGCTTCTTGCCAGAAAAGAAGTTATAAATGCAATGTTCAACGCGGAAGAGGAGTCGGCAAGGAATGTCCTGAAACTTGTAATGCTCCAGATAGAGAACGAATATAACGACCTTCTCTATTACCGGAAGTCATCCCTTGAACTCCACAAAAAGCAACTGAAAGACATAATAACCCTCCAGGAAGCGGCCATACGCAAGGTATACGAACGTGTAAAACAGGGAGCGCAGGGAGGACATCCCCCTGCTGGCCGAACACTTTATGGGGCAGTTCGGAAAGTCCCTGGGGAAAAGATTGCGCGGCCTGTCGCAGAAGGCCATGGATGTACTGATGAACTACGACTGGCCCGGCAATATCCGCGAACTGAAAAACTGCCTTGAAAGGGCCGCCATCCTGATTGAAGATGAACTGATCCGTCCGGAACACCTCATTATAAGAGACGTGAGTTCAGTTGCGGCGGGGGATGCGGTGAACATCACCATTCCCGTGAATGAATTTACCCTTGACGGCGTTATAGACAGGGCGCTTGAGACGGCCCTCAGGCTCTGCAACAACAACAAGAGCCGCGCAGCGGAGCTGCTTCACATAGGCCGGAAGATGTTCTACCGCAGGAAAAGCAAGTAGTGATCCCTGAAAGGGGTCCTGAACATGCCGTCCGGGAATAGCGCTCAACCGTGCTGCTCTTTTCCACACATCTGAATCTTCCAACTTCATTCTGCTCCCTGACAACTGTTCCCTGCACCCCGTGATTTGTCTGCTATATGCATCGGTATCTAT
>JALSHG010000034.1 GCA_026982355.1 Thermodesulfovibrio sp. | reverse complement strand
CCATCTTTCTTTACACCTCACAAGTAATAATTAACCTTACAGTGGCATAAAAACATCGCCCGCCGGCAGGGGAGTCCGGCGGAAAAGCTTTATCTGCGATACCTTGGAGAGTATTCCGCACGGCTTATCGACATCCTCTGGAATTTCACTCTCCGTTACGTCCTGCAATAAAGACATATTTCCAATATCCCATCGCTTTATAAAGGTTTTACGGCGGACTCCCCTGCCGGCTTGTGCAACATTAAGGTAGAATATCTCACTGGTACTTCCCGGAACTCCGAAACCTTCGTCACTTACAATATGTGCTGCGATGTCTATGCAGTTTTGGATGGCCATTTGCAGATTGAATATTATACTTTCCTGACGGTCGATGTCTTTCAAGAAAGTCCGAAGATCAATATCGCGCTTTTCCTCTACTCTGCTGAGGTGTCTTTTTAACGAGCCGGCTTTCGCCAGGATAATGTTCCGGTCGACCAATGCTTCAGCCCCCCATAACTTTTCTGATTAATCCTGATTGCATTTTGCTTTGATAATAAGCAAAATCCGCTATCTCGGAGAACATGACCATTTTTTTACGGGACAGCTCTTGAGGATTATTAATAAGTACACATCGCCCCTTTTCAAATACTTGCCTGAGAAGTGCTTCGCCGGCTGAATTTAACAGCACGAGGTGAATGTCCTTTCTCAAAATCCTTGAGAGTTCCACCTGATACTCAATTTTTTTTGTTAAGCCGTCATGAGCGGAGCTTTCTTCCATAAGTATTCCCAGGTCTATGTCACTAAAACGACGCTCTTTACCCGCGGCATATGAACCAAAAAGATAGACTGCTGTTATTTCTTTTTTGTCCCTGAAATATTCTATTATCCTGTCCGGTAAATTATTACTCATAAAGGAGATCAATATCGGAATCTTCAAGCCGGGCCGCCCGGGAAGAACCGGTAAACATCACTTCTGGACAGGGCCTGAAGCGACGGAGTGAAGACTGCTCCGCCCTCTCGGTTACATTCGGGCAGTAACCTGCAATGCATATTGGTCAGTCTCTGTTCGCGAAAACAACCGATACTCCGTGGAACCCCCACAAGCTATAGTTCCGGGAGTATCACTGCATGGTTATGTATCCAGAAGAGGGTAAATTTTCCTCTTGTCAATCCCCGGTTTCCTTATCCTGCCCATCTCCTTCTTGCTGAAGGAGGCGATCAATATTGCATCGTAAGTCAGATCCCCGACCTCTTCAACGGAATATATGTGATGGCCGAAAAAACCTTCTTTTTTTGCTTTGCCGTCGACAATGCCGATAAGTTTAAGGGGCAGGCCGCGCAGGGAAATATATGAAAGTTCCGCAATCTCTCCGTCGCCCCAGATAAGAATGTTCTTCGCCCCTGAAAGGATCATTTCTCTGTACGTATTATCTATCCGTTTACGCACATCTTTAAGATAGTTTATTGAAAACTGCATGTAGTCATACGTCAATCCCACTCTCTCGGCAAATCCTTTAGGTGTAAGGGCGTATTTCACCCTGTTCATAGGGCCTTTGGTAATCTTAATATAGCCTTTTTTTGCCAGTTTTTTGATATATACATTGACCAGTCCCAGTGCTATATTAAGCTTGCAGGAAAGGGTTCGTTGCGTTATCAGAGATTCGCGGCTGATCTCATCAAGGATTTTCAGCGTTATATCATCATCCGCTCTCTTGCCGCTGTTGTTCATCTTATGAACAACATAATAATTTCCGCCGGTTTTGTCAAGGCGTTCGCAGACCTGAAACTTGACTACCTGCAAAGGTAAGTTTTATCCTTATCTTCTATGGAAAAACCCTGGGGCGGCAGATTCAGCGAAAGAACGGAAGGCGTGGTGGAGAAATTCACGTCCTCGCTGTCGGCAGACATCCGGCTGTGGAAGTACGATATCCGGGGCAGCATCGCCCATGTGAAAATGCTGGGCAGACAAAAGATTATCCCCAGGAAAGACGCCGAAACGATCATAAAGGGGCTGGAGGAGATCGCGGCGGAGATTCAGGCCGGCAGGTTTGAATTCCGTGACAGCCTTGAAGATGTGCACATGAACATAGAACACGCCCTTATCGAGAAGACAGGCCCGGTGGGCGGAAAGCTCCATACCGCACGAAGCCGTAATGACCAGGTGGCCCTTGACCTCAGGTTGTATCTGAGGGATGAGATATCGGCGATTTCAAGGTTGATTGCGGACGTTCAGAAGGTCATCGTCGACTCAGCCGAGAAATACATCGATGTTGTCATGCCCGGTTATACTCACCTGCAGAGGGCGCAGCCCGTGCTGCTTGCACACCACCTGCTTGCATACCATGATATGCTTGAGCGCGACAGGGAAAGGTTCGGGGATTGCCTGAAAAGGGTCAATGTTATGCCCCTTGGTTCCGCCGCGCTGGCAGGCACGAGCCTGCCTGTCGACAGGGAGTACGTTGCAGGGCTCCTGAAGTTTCCCGCCATATCGGAAAACAGCATCGACGCAGTGTCCGACAGGGATTTTGCGATCGAGTTCATTTCAGTATCGGGCATATTGATGATGCACCTTTCAAGGCTTGCGGAAGAGATTATTCTCTGGAACAGCGACGAGTTCGGTTTCGTGGAACTGCCGGATGCCTTTACAACGGGTTCGAGCATTATGCCCCAGAAGAAAAACCCTGACGTCCTTGAGCTGATAAGGGGCAGGTCCGGCAGGGTCTGGGGGCATTTAATGGCGATGCTGACCGTGATGAAGGGACTGCCGCTTGCGTATAACAGGGACATGCAGGAAGACAAGGAGCCCGTGTTTGACACTGTCGATACGCTTAAGTCATGCCTTGATATACTTGTCATGATGTTTCCCCGGATAAGGTTTAAAAAGAAAGAGATGGAGACGGCGGCCCGGGGGGGATTTCTTACGGCTACGGACATTGCGGAATATCTCGTAAAAAAAGGCATGCCCTTCAGGGATGCGCATGCTGTAACAGGCCGTATCGTAAAGTACTGCCTTGAGAGGAACAAAACGCTCGATACGATTGAGCCGGATGAACTGAAAGGCTTTTCCGGGCTGATCGGCGGCGATATCTCCGAATATATCTCTGTGGAGAGCTCCGTCAACGCCAAAAGGTCTTTCGGCGGGACGGCAGGCCGGTTGGTGCTTGAGCGGATAAGGGATATAAAAAACCGGAGAAAACGGGGGGTGAAACGTGCAAAACCGGCGGTGCGGAAAGGGTAGGCCGGGCCTGCGTTGCTTGTCCGTTTTCGGGCTCCTGTTGCTCCTGCTGCTTGCGTCATGCGGCAGAAGAGGCGACCCTGTTCCTCTCCCGCCGTATGACGGCAGGGTTGTTGATGGAAAGGCAGGGGACGATGGTCATCGCGGGGAAGAGAGGATTATCAGGGAAAGACGGACGGGGGCGGAGAAGGCTGCATCCGTCACCCCAGACAGCCCGACAGGTTTGAAGGGCGTGTATACGCAAAAGGGCGTTGTCCTTACATGGGATGAAATTATGGGACAGGATGTCAGGCTGTACAGGGTTTACCGCTCCATGGGCGGAGAGTACGCGCCGGCGGGGGATACGGTTACACCGGCGTTCACTGACAGGAACATAGAGAAGAACAGAAAATACTATTACAGGGTAACCGCGGTTGCCGGGGTCGAGGGGCCGCCGTCGGAAGAGATTGAAATCGTAACGGATGAACCTTAGCCTTGATATTGCATAAACGGGCAGTGGAGTCCGCCGTAAAACCTTTATAAAGCGATGGGATACCGGAAATATGTCTTTATTGCAGGACGTAACGGAGAGTGGAATTCCAAAGGATGTCGATAAGCCGTGCGGAATACACTCCAAGGTATCGCAGATAAAGCTTTTCCGCCGGACTCCCCTGCCCGCGGGCGGCATTTTTATGCCACTGTAAGGTTAATATTGCATAAACGTGCAGTGGGGTCTGCGGGGAGGCCTGTATAACCTGGATAAG
>JALSHG010000033.1 GCA_026982355.1 Thermodesulfovibrio sp. | reverse complement strand
ATGTCCTCAATGCCCCGCCCGGCTCTGCGATGTCAACAATGAATTGTTTGATTTCGTTAAGAGAGACTCCCTCAAGAAAATCAACACGCGAAATGCCTTTTCTCCTGAGGCGCTTCATCAGGTTGCTGCCGTGAAGGCCGACTTTTCTTATGGGCGTGCCGTTTACCACGAGATCATTATCTATCATCATTATCTCAAGCCGATCCTTCATGGCATCCTCAAGAGCTGAGAGCGCCTTGACGGCCAGGTCGTCAAATGAAGCATGCTCCTTTGAGTACAGCGAGCAGTTCGATACGGCAACCATCAGAGTCGATATGAAATTATTCAGCTTTTCCATAAGCCCCTATAATCTGCCGCACGGCGTCCGGCGGGTAATTCCTGAGTGTTCTGCGTATTTCTTCCTTCAGTTTTTCCAGAGGACCCTTGAACAGGAGGGTCTTTGATGCGAGAATATTGCGCAGGGTCTCCAGTGCCGCGGGGTCCCCTATCTGGCCAAGGGCCTTTACAATGTGAGTCTTGTCTTCAAAGTCAAAACCGGTGAGGGTCTTTTTCCTGAGCAGGTTGACCAAGTCAGGAACGGCCTTTTTCACCTTGAACGCCCCTGCAACGGCCACGGCCCTCATGACCAGGTCCCTGGATTCCGATCTCAGATAGCCCCTGAGAGATTCGATCGCGTAACCATCCCCTGTGCCGAGCAGGCATTTTATCGCCTCAAAACTCACCTTGGGATTTTCATGATTGCAGAAGGGCCTGACCTTTCTGAGGGCCTCCCTGCTGCCGCACTCATTCAGGATGAAAAGCATGTTTCTCTGGACAAACCACCTGCTGTCGTCGAGGCGTTTCACCGCCTCGGCGGCGGCCTTGTCACCGAACAGTGTCGTGAGGCTGAGGATGAATCTCCTGACCGACTGTGATTCCTCATCAATAAGGGCGTACATCAGCAGCGGTATTATTTTCTCGCCGTAATATCTGCAAAGCTGGAAGGCCTCTTCCCGTGATTCCCTCCCGATAGTCCGGAAGGAATTGACGACCTGGGAGATGAACTCCGTGGAGTGAAAATACTCCAGGGTCTCGCCGGCCAGATCCGGGAACATCTTTTTTGCCGTGTCGGATTCGAGGACACTGAATGTCTTCAGGACCTGTTTATACCTGCCCGTGTTTATGAACTGCTCTGCCTGCTCCCTCATGATCTTGACGAATACTTCATATTCATCCCTCGACATCTCTTCCGCCCTGTCGGACAAAACAACCTCCTGGACGATCTGGTTGAAGACCTCCTCTATATACTCATCCCTCCATTGCGGTTCCCATTCCTTTATCCATTCGGTATTGAATTTTTTTGCATCGGATTTCAGAATGCGCTGAATCTCTTCCTCGTATGAATCGGTTACAAACGCCTTGAAATCAGCCTCTCCCAGGAGGTTGGTGATCTCCGCTGAAAGCAGGATATCGTCCTCGATACGCGATCCCCCGAATGAGGGGCCTTCAAAGCTTCCCTGGTAGACCATGGAGAATTTATCGAGAATGTTCTTCAGCGCTTCTGGGATGACCACCATCTGCTCGTTAATGGTGCTGAGCAGGTCTATGACATTATCCACCGACATGTCACCCAGGGACTTGGAGAGCGAATCTATGTCTTTCGACACCGCGGTGACTGCCGAGGAGAGGAACTGCCGTTTCAATTCCGGCCTGAGTTCATTGATAAAGTCGAGAAGCTTTTTAAGGTCCCTGGCTGAAAACGCCCGTTCGGAAGATGACCTTACATAGGAGGTAATCACCCTGTCGTAGCTTTCTTTCTTGATTTTATGCAGGGGGGTCCTGTTTATCAGCCCGGCGAGCTTCTCGGGCGGTATGCCCTGTATCACATCAGGCGTGTCCTCGGTTTGCAGCCTTCCCTCAAGCAGTCCGTATATGTACTGCTCCCAGAGAGAGACCTCCCTGTCACCCCGTTCCTTCGTTCCTTCAACCAGGGTGAATACAGAATAGTCTATAAGAGTTATCCTGATATGGGGCAGAGAATACTCCATGAGCAGATCCTGAATGTCCTGGGGGGAGGAGTTCCTGATATTCACCGAGATAAAATCCTGAAACGAGCATAACTCCTCTTTTGTCAGTCCGCTGACAAATGTTACGGATGCAATGCTCTTGCTGCTGAGACTGACGGCGAATTCCCTGTAAACAGGGTTTTGTTTATCAAGGGCGTAGTTGTCTATAATAAGAGTGTCTTTTGCAACGGCAAGCGTTATCTCGTTTCTCAGCTCAAAGAGCTTCTGCAGGAGACCGAAGGCCTTGTTTAAGGACTTTTCCACGATGGGGTGGTTTGCCGGGTAGATGGACACATTGTGGCGTGTGATGTTCAATTCAATAACAGCTTCACTGAGCAACCGCGTATCAATGGGAAGGCTGTCTCTTGTATCAACCATTTGATATTACAATTATATTTCCGGGTGGATCAGAGGTTATTATTTTATAACAACCATGGTTCCTTCTGTATTCTCAGCAAAATTAATATAATTATAGCAGAAAATACAGCAGATAACCGAAAATTCCGACCTCCGAATTTTCAGCCGGACCCCTGTAACCTGAATGTTGCATAAGCAGGCAGGAGAGTCCGCCGTAAAACCTCCGCCGGACTCCCCTGTCCGCGGACGGTATTTTTATGCCGCCGCAAGGTAAACCTTTTTTTATTGCAGGCCGTCTAATTATACAGATGGATGAAGATGCAAGGTTAATACGGAGATATGCAGACGGCGATGATTTAGCCGTTGAGGAACTGGTGATGAAATACCAGAAAAGAATATACGCCCTTGCCTACAGGATGACAGGGAATGTCGAGGATTCAAAGGATGTGACACAGAAGGCATTCCTTCAGGCATTCAGAAACATCCGCGGCTTCAGAATGAACTCGGCCTTTTATACATGGCTTTACCGGATAGCGGTGAACACCTGCCTGAATCACATGAGAAAAAAAGACCCCGCAACAGTGGAGATCAATGAGAGTCTCTGTGCCGTCAAAGGCAGCACCCTGTCGGCGATGATAGACAGGGAGGAAAAATTCCATCTGCAGAAGGCGCTGATGCAGCTTCCCGAAAGACAGAAAACGGCCGTAATCCTGAGGGCCTACGAAGGGTTGTCCGTACGGGAAACTTCGGAGGTGATGCAGTGCACCGAAGGGGCCGTCAAGGCCCATTACCATAACGGCATGAAAAGAATCAGGACGATTCTAAGAGAGAGAGGATATGGATTTGAGTCATGATGAAATAAAAGACCGTCTTCCCGGATATCGCGGGAAAGCTTCAATGCCTGAAGATGTGAGCGAACATCTGGACACCTGCCCTGAATGCAGTGAAGAGTTCTCCCTCCTGGCGTCAATGAGAAATGACCATCCGCCCGAGCCGGACGGTATGTTCTTTGAGACGCTCCCGCAAAGGGTCAGTGCTCTGGTTCAAGAGAAAAAGAAGAAAAAGTTTTTTGGGGTTATCCCCCGCTTCGCCCTTGTTGCAATGCTTGTAGCGGCCTTAACAGCCGGGTACATTTATAATATCATGAAGATGCCGGGGGCGGATGAGTTATATGCATTCAGCGATCCTTTCTCCGACGGCGACTATGACCTCGGCGCCCTCACCCCGGATGACGTGCCGTCGATCGCCGGAGATCCGGATTTGGAAGAAGCCGGTGTGTATCCGGATGAGGACTCTTTCCTGCGGGATCTGGCATCTTTGAGCCCCGGGGAAATAGACAGGCTGTATGAGAAACTCAGAATTAAAGGTGGCAATGGAGGTGTTTTATGAGAAAATACATTTTCTGTATATCACTTGTGCTGGCCCTGACCCTCCCGGCAGGTCCGGGGTTCAGCCGGCCGCCGGAAGAGCGGCTCGAAAAGACGTGGAAGAGGATAGAGACTCTCAGGATGTGGAGGCTCACGCAGCGCCTTGATCTTGATGAAGAAACTGCATCAAGGCTTTTTCCGGTCATAAACCGGTACGACAAGCAGAGGCTGGCGCTCCGGCGGGACATGAGAAGGGACATGAGGGAACTCAGGAAGTCTGTGGAGACCGCCGGCGAAGACAAATTGCGGGGCATTATTGAAAAGCTCAGGGAGCGCCGCATGAAACTTCAGGAAATCAACGAGGAAGAGATGGAGAAACTCGCCGGGATCCTCAGCACGAGGGAACTGGCAAAGTTTATAATCTTCAGGCAGGACTTTGACCGGGAGTTGAGAAAAATCATTGCAAAGGCCAGGGGGAAGAAGGCAGAGGGGCTTAAAAAAAACGGGGGAAAGACTTCCCCCGGTGATGCCCCTGAGAAACCATGACAGAGATATGTTTGAAAATCTGAGGCAATTCCTGATAGTATGGTTTATAAAAGCGGTCCAGAAATACGGGCCGCGCAGGGTCCGCGTTCTCGGAAGGTCTTTTGAAATCTCCGAAGAGGTATTCAACCCGGCGTTTTATTTTACAAGCATGTTCATGGCAAAAAACATCAGGGTAACCAGGGATGACACGGTGCTGGATATGGGCACAGGCTCGGGCATCCAGGCGATAATCGCGGGGCAGACAGCCTCAAGGGTCATTGCCGTGGATATAAACCCCCAGGCCGTCAGGTATGCCCGCAGAAACGTATGTGCCAACGGGCTGGATGGGACCGTGTCGGTAGTGGAGGGGGACCTTTTCTCTTCACTGGACAGGCGGTGTAAGTTCGACGTCATTATTTTTACGCCTCCTTACCTGAAAGGCAGGCCCGGTAATGATTTCGAGCGCGCCCTGTTTGATTTCAACAAAAACCTTCTCAGGCGGTTTTTCAGAGATGCACGGGAATACATTGCAGCGGGTGGATATGTCCAGATGCTGTATTCATCAATTGCAGCCCCTGCGCAGGCACTGAAAATAGCGGAGGAATTTGGCTGGAGGCACGAAGTGACGGTGCGGGAGAGGACCCTGGCAGAGGAGTTTCTGATTTACAGGTTCAGCCTGAATTAGAATCATGGAACCGCAGATAAGGCTTTTCCGCCGGTGTTTTATTATGCAACTGTACGGTTGACAAGAGGGAAGGAGAATGTTGCGGTTATGAAAATAGGAATAATGTCGGATTCACACGACCACATTGAAAACATCAACAAGAGCATGGAGATATTTAAAAACAGAAAAGTAGAATGCGTGCTGCACCTCGGTGATTATGTAAACCCCAATTCGGTGAGGGCCTGCCGGGGTGTGAAAGTCATAGGGATATTCGGCAATAATGACGGTGACAAATTCAGGCTCATAAACGCGTTCAATGATGTGGGCGGTGAGATCAAGGGCGAGTTCCATGAGTTTGAGGAAGACAATCTGAAATTTGCGTGTTACCACGGCACCGAGTTGCAACTGAAGAACGCCCTGGTGGAATCGGGCAGATACGATGTCGTCGTGTACGGTCACACACACAAATGCGAAAATGTTAAAATCGGGGACACCCTGGTGCTTAATCCGGGAACGACCCACGGCTTTGAGTACGGTCCGACGATCATGATATTCGATACCAGGTCAAGGCAGGCGGAAATTATTGATTTATAAGACATACCCCCCTGAATCACGTCCGGCCCGGATTTTCATTCAACCGGAAGGCGGGGCATGACCGCAACATATCTGGAAAAAACATTTACAGAAAACTTTCAGCCGGCCTGATCGGCCGTAAAGATGTATTACTGCTTTCATTGACAAACTTCCGATGGTTTTGAAATAATAATAGTTGTACTAAAACGCAACTGTTTCAATTCCAGAAAACAAACACCGGTTAAAAAAAGATTGATAAAATTTATTGGTGCCAACAAGTCCTTTAACAATCGCCTCGTACTGAAAAACATCAACCTTGAGATTGCCAAAGGAGAGGTCATCGTCATATGCGGCCCCAGCGGCGCCGGCAAGAGCACCCTGCTGAGAACCATCAACAAGCTCGAGCCTATAGATGATGGTGAGATAATCGTTGACGGCATGTATCTGTCGGACCCGAAAACAGACCTGACCGCCCTGAGGGCGGAGATCGGGATGGTCTTCCAGCACTTCAACCTTTATCCCCACAAAACCGCAATCAAGAACATCACCCTCGCCCCCCGCAAGGTAAGGGGATTGAGCAGGAAAGAGGCGACGGAAAGGGCGGAGAAACTCCTGGAAAAGGTCGGGCTTTTACACAGGCGTGATGCCTATCCCGTGCAGTTGTCAGGCGGGGAGCAGCAGCGGGTTGCCATAGCAAGAAGCCTTGCCATGGAGCCCAAGATAATGCTCTTTGACGAGCCCACATCCGCCCTCGACCCCGAGCTTATCAACGAGGTACTTGATGTAATGGTGTCTCTTGCAAAAGAAGGCATGACAATGGTGGTCGTCACACACGAGATAGGCTTTGCCCAGAAAGTGGCCGACAGGGTGGTCTTCATGGACAACGGGGAAATCCTTGAGATAGGCACTCCTCCGGATATATTCGTGAATCCCCGCCATCCACGGACGAAAGAGTTCATGAGCAGTGTCTTTCACATTCCGATTTTCAATGTGAATCAGGAGGAGGAGCAAGATTTTTGAATTAGCGTATGATTTCGACTGGAGCATCCCGTTCAGGGAGCCTTACCTCTCAATGATGATCACGGGGGTCAAGGTAACGTTGATTCTTCTCGCGGCAACCACCGTCACCTCTCTTACCCTGGGTACCGTAATCGCGATAATGCGCATATCGCGGATAAAAATCCTGCGGGTGCTCGGCACGCTGTATGTCGAGATATTCCGCAACATCCCGGGCCTGTTCTGGATACTTTTCTTCTATTTTGTTTTCCCGGATATCCTTCCCTGGGGGCTTGGCGCCAAGCTCAACGCTTACCTGCATTATCCGATAGTGGCAGGCATACTCGGGCTTACCGTCGATAACGCCTCATATGTATCCGATATCCTCCGCAGCGGAAGGCTCGCCATCCCGCACGGCCAGAGAGAGGCCGCAATATCCACGGGACTGAGCCGCGTCCAGCAGTATCTGCACGTGCTTCTCCCGCAGATGTTCAGAGTCACCCTGCCGCCTTTGGGAACCAGAATGGTGCACAACTTCAAGAACACATCACTGTGCATGGCCATAGCCGCCCCGGAGCTCACGTGGGCCACGCAGAATATCGAATCACTGACCTTCCGCGGCATTGAAGCGACCACTATCGCTACACTGTTCTACATATTCCTGGCGGGAATAATGGTTTCAATGATCATCCTCCTTGAGAAATGGTGGAAGATCGATGTTTCCAGCATGAGCCAGTCAAAGGCGTAAAGACTATGGATTTGCTCGAACAGTTCTCCAATATAAAATTCTATCTGTTAGGTTCATATCCGCAGGGGGAGATCGGCGGCCTCCTGCTGAACATCATACTTGCGGTACTTACGATATGCCTGAGTTTCTGGTTCGGGGTGCTGCTGGGCTACAGCAGGCTTTCGTGCAGGCTGTATATCAAGCTGCCGTGCATGGCGTATATAGAAACCGTCCGCGCAACGCCGCTCATCATGATAATCTTCTGGATTTACTTTTTTCTCCCGTATATCGCGGGGACGAATATCACCGTCTTCTGGAGCGCGGTCGCCTCCCTTTGCATATACGCCGCCGCATACCAGGCGGAGATTGTCAGGGCAGGCATAATAGCGGTGCCCAAGGGACAGCTTGAGGCCGCGTTGTCCACAGGGATGTCGAGATACAGGGCCATGAGGCATGTAATTCTCCCCCAGGCATTCAGGATCATGGTGCCTTCTTTTTTGAGCTTCTTCGTGTCACTGTTCAAAGACACCTCCACTGTCTTCATCATCGGGGTTATTGAGTTGACACAGGCGGGCATAATCATAAGCCAGAGGGAACCCAACAAGATGTACGCCGCCTATGTATGTATGGGGCTGGGATTCTGGATAGTGAGCTTCAGCATATCACAGCTTGCCAGGAGGCTGGAGAAACGGATAGGCATATTCGACCTGGAATCCTACAGGCCTGATGCGTGCAGGGATGAATTCATGCTCCTGCCCAAGAAAAAGGTCACGGGAGAAGAAACAGGGCCGGACATGAGCTGCCGTTCAGCGGATTCACGGTAAAGGGGGGGCTGGCGGAATCGGAAGTGGTGGGCAGTCGCGGAATCGAACCACGGACACGAGGATTTTCAGTCCTCTGCTCTACCGACTGAGCTAACTGCCCATGAACAAAATCATAACCCATATTTTTTTTGAAAGTCAAGCCATGCGGGCGCAAGGTAAACGGCCGGGAGAATCTCCTGCAATCAACACGTTGCCGGCCCCTGAAACAATAAAAACCGTATCCGGGGTTGATCATTAGAAGTCTGCGGTTGAATAATTCTTTCATGGTGAAGAAAACAGACATCCTGACGGCAGCGGCCTCGGGCGCCCTTCTGATAACCGGCTTTCAGCCCCTTGATTACTCCCTCGTCACATGGTTCGCCCTTGTCCCGCTTCTCATAGCCGTAAGAGATAAAAGCGCCCGGACGTCCCTTCTTCTGGGGACCTTGGCGGGGCTGGTGTTTTTTCTCGGGACAATTTACTGGGTGTCCCACTCCATGTATGTGTACGGCAACCTTCCGGCAGCCGCGAGTTTCCTGATACTTTTCCTGCTCTGCCTTTATCTCGCCCTTTATACAGGTGTTTTTGCGCTGCTGTTTAATTTCCTTTCAAGGAGATCATCGGCCCCCGCGCTCTTGACCGTGCCCGTCTTATGGGTCGCACTTGAATACATCCGCACTTACGCGCTTACCGGATTCCCGTGGGCATTGCTGGGGTATTCACAGTACAAACTGCTGCCGGTCATACAGATTGCCGATATCACGGGGGTCTACGGCGTCTCCTTTCTTGTGGCGGCCCTAAACGGCGCCGTCTTTGATGTGTTTTCCTGCCGGCAGAAGAGTCACGGGATGCGGCCCCCTGCCGGATGGCCGCTTGCCGCCGCTGCAATAGTGTATGCCGTTGCCGTCACCATGGTGTTTTTCTATGGCGTGGAGAAGCTGAAAAAAGCCGGCAACTGGCAGGGATTCAGGGTCGCCGTTGTTCAGGGCAATATCGAACAGGATAAAAAGTGGAATGTGAAATTTCAGCGCGAGGTTATCGATACATACAAACGCCTCACCATCAGGGCGGCAAAGACCGCGCCGCAGATTATTGTATGGCCTGAGACTGCCCTGCCGTTTATCTTCGGCTACAACAAGGAGCTTACCGAGGAGTTCGTCTCCTTTCAGAAAGGGCTCGGCACCTACCTGCTTTTCGGAACGGTCATTGTGAAAAATATCGGAGCGGACGAGTCCATGATGTCCAACAGCGCCGTCCTGCTCTCGCCCGAGGGGAATATAGTTTCAATCTATGACAAGATACACCTTGTGCCCTACGGTGAATACGTCCCTCTCAGGAGGTTTTTCCCGTTCATAGAAAAACTGACTGCGGGCACCGGGGATTTTCTGGCGGGGAAAGAAACCGTTGTAATGAAAACGCCTTATGCAAAAATCGGCAACCTTATCTGCTACGAAATCATTTTCCCCGGCCTCGTCAGGAAGTTCGCCGGGAGAGGTGCAGACGTTCTGGTGACCATCACCAATGATGCCTGGTTCGGCCGCACGTCGGCGCCGTACCAGCACTTTGCCATGGCCGTGTTCAGGGCGGTTGAAAACAGGGTCCCGGTTATCAGGGCGGCCAATACCGGGATATCGGGGTTCATTGATTCAAGGGGAAGGATCACCGGAAAAAGCGATATCTTTGTCGAGGCCGTGCTGACGGAAGAGATTGCGTGCGGAGACGGGAAGAGCATTTATACACGATACGGCGACATCTTTGCCTATTCCTGCATACTCGTCTCCGTATTACTGCTGGCTGTCAACATGTTCTCATCCGGCAGGAGACCGAAGTTTTCCGCATAATCAAACCTTACAGCGGCATAAAGATACCGCCCGCGTCTATCTCATTCCTTTTCTGGCCGACTCTTCTTCAAAGAATTTCCGGTAAAGCACTTCCCATTCGGGACTGCCTTCATAAATTTTTTTCGAATAGGACTGCAGCTTTCTCCTTACCGACTCGTCGATATCCTCGGCAAGCTTCAACTCTTTGATGATAACCTTTTTTATTTCGCGCCTGGCAATGCCCTCCTCCGTGAGAATGGAAACGGCATTCTTTCTGATGAGCCCGTTGAGGACAACGTGTGTAAGGTGGGTTATCTTGTCATCGGAGAGTCTCATAGGATGATATTGCGTTCCCTGACAAGCTTCTGCTTCGTCATTTCAAAGAGCCTGCGGTAGTCGAGACGCCCTTTTTCTATCTCGGAGTCGTACTTTTTGAGAATTTCCCTGACCTCCTGGTTCAGCCTGTCTTCCACCATGAGCTCCTCCAGCATCAGCTCCTCCAGCATGGCGGTAACCTGTTCACGGGGAGCCTTCAGCTCGACGTATCCCTTTTTCAGGAGGTTTTCCATGATCTCCCGTGCCATGACAGGCACCCAGCTTTTCGGTATCCTCATTGCTTCACCTTACAGTGGCATAAAACATTGCCTGCACGTTTATGCCGCATTAAGGTTCACTTCTCTATAAACGGCAGAAGGGCTATGTTTCTGGCCCTCTTGATTGCTTTTGTCAGCTCCCTCTGGTGTTTTGCACAGTTGCCGGTCATCCTGCTGGCGACTATCTTTCCCCTTTCGGTAAGATAGTGCCTGAGAGTCTTGACGTCTTTATAATCAATATATTCAACCTTATTTGCACAGAACTTGCAAAACTTTCTTCTCTGAAACCTTCTGTAGTGCAATTGCAACTCCTTTTTGTTTTGATTTTGAATTTCCGCATCAGGCTAAAACGGTTCGAGGTCGGTCGTCTCATCAGGCGGCGGGGCCATATCTCCTCCAAGTGCATCCACATCCACGGCGTCGTGTTTGCGGGAGAGAAAACGCACATTCTGGGCAACCACTTCATGCCTGCTCCTCTTCTGCCCTTCTTCAGTCTCCCAGCGCCTTTCCTGCAGCCTCCCTTCAACCAGCACCGCGCTTCCCCTGTTCAGATACTGGCCGCATGTATCAGCCTGTTTGCCGAAGACCACCACGTTTATAAACGTGACGTCCTCCTTGACTTCATCGGCCTGCCTGTATTTGCGGTTTACAGCAATGCCGAAATTACATACCGAAGTCCCCTGCGGCGTATATCTCAGTTCGGGGTCCCTCGTGAGATTTCCCATAAGAATGACTTTATTGAACATGGTTCCTTACCCTCCCTGAGATGCTGCGCTCTCTCCGGATTCCACGGCCTTTTCCCCTGCTTCCGCTGTGTCACCTGCTGTGCCGGCTGCTTGTCCGGTCGGTGAGTCGGCTTGTGATGATGGAGCGGACGGAGACGGCATAAGGGCCTCTATCTGTTTCTTCTTTGTGAGTTTTACGACCATGAATTTCAGAACAGAGTCAACGACATTGCAGAGTTTTTCGAGCTCCGAGATGGTCGGGGGTGGGGCTTTGAACTGCAGGAGAATATAGTTGCCTTTTTGCTGTTTGTTAAGGATGTACGCCAGCTTGCGGCGGCCCCAGTTTTCCGTTTTTAATATCTCGCCGCCATGTTTGATAACAACACCCCTGATCTTTTCAACGATCTCCTCCGCCGAGCCGTCGTCAAGATTCGGGTCGAGTATCACGATTTTCTCGTAATAATTCATTCGCGCCTCCTTGTGGATCAGTTCCTTTCCTGAAAGAAAAGACTAAGCCCTTGCTTTTTCAAAGCAAGAGCAAAGAGTCTATTTTTATATCATATCGGCCTGTTAAAAATCAAACCTGCAGCATCCGTGTTTTTTGTTGTTTCCGGTTCTTCCCTTGATATTTAACATGCAAATCCATAATCTAAACTGTAGGATATGAAGCCGTGGAAATGCACTGATTTTATACTCACCTTCTGCCGGGTAATCCAAATTATGTAATCAGGTCAGGTTTACGGTCTGCCCTTTTTATTTTTAATAAGTGGAAAAATTACACAGGAAATACAGGAATCTCTGGGGCAATGAAGCGGAGATGCTGGTTCTGCAGCGCAGGATCATCGACGCCAAGCCCGTCCTCCGGGCGATGTATAAGAATTTCTATTCCGAGGTCAGGAATTTCATCCCCGGGAAGGGACTGAACGTGGAAATCGGCACCGGACATGGATATACCAAGATGTTTTTTGAAAACATTATCCAGACCGACAGGGTGCTGACGCCGCATATCGCGGTGTGCAACGATGCCCAGGCCCTGCCGTTCAAGGACGGTTCACTGGACACCATCATGGTCTTCGGAGTCCTGCACCACATGAAAGACCCTGATGAGTTTTTCAACGAGGCGCGGAGGACACTGAAAAAAGGCGGAAGGATAGTGATGGTTGAACCCTATGTGAGCCTTCTCTCATATCCGATATACAAGCTCGTTCATCATGAAGGGCTGAACCTGAGGACAAAGGCCTGCGACTCGGAAAAGTACCATCTTCTGGACGCCAACATCGCCATACCGACCATCTTCTTCAAAAAGCGCAAAAAGGAATTCGAGGCCCGGTATCCTGACCTCAGGATCATTTACGAAAGCTACCACACGCCCTTTCTTTTTTTCGCATCAGGCGGCTATATCCACCCCAATCTCCTGCCCGGCCCCCTGCTGCCGATGTTGTTGCGGCTTGAAAAGATGCTGCGCCCATTCGGAAAGTGGCTTGGCTCAATGATGACCATAGTCATCCGTAGGAACTGACTCGCCATCGCCCGCCAATGGCGATGGCTGTGCCACAGGGAAGGTTTAACGGCAATTTCACCTCCCGGTTTTGCCACTTTAGGGGCTAAACCTCGGCCAGCTTCCCTATTAATCTGAATTTCCTGTATCTTTCTTCAACGAGGACGGCGGGCGGCTTTTCCATCAGTTCATCGAGACTGCGTTTCAGCGCGCTTCCGATCGCCTCTGCGGCCTTCTGCTCATCCCTGTGCGCGCCGCCGAGCGGCTCCGGGATTATCTCGTCAATCACACCGAGGGCGAGAATATCCTGCGCAGTCAGTTTCAGGGCCTCGGATGCCCTTGCATATTCTGCCGGTCCCACGGAATTGCTGTTTTTCTTCCACAGGATGGCCGCACACCCCTCGGGTGAGATTACGGAATAGACCGAATGCTCAAGCATGAGTATCCTGTCACCCACTGAAAGCGCAAGGGCCCCGCCACTGCCCCCTTCGCCGATGATAACCGGTATTACGGGAATGTTCAGTCTGAATATTTCAAGGAGATTCCTTGCGATTGCCTCTGACTGCCCCCTTTCTTCCGCGCCTATACCGGGATACGCGCCGGGTGTATCGATGAATGTGATTACCGGGTTTCCGAATCTCTCCGCGAGCTTCATTATCCTGAGGGCCTTCCTGTAACCCTCGGGATGGGGCTGGCCGAAATTTCTTTCAATCCTCTCTTTCGTGCCACGCCCTTTCTGGTGGCCGATAACTGCAACGGGGACGCCCCGGAACCTTGCAAACCCCGCCACAATGGCAGGGTCGTCCGCGAATCTCCTGTCGCCGTGCAGCTCAATGAAGTCCTCCATCAGCAGCCGTATGTAGTCGAGTGTGTACGGCCTGTCGGGATGGCGCGCAATCATGGTCTTCTGCCAGGGTGTGATCTTTGAAAAGATATCGGCCCTCAGATCCTGGGCCTTTTTCTCAAGTTTTTTGATCTCGGCTGTTATGTTCATGTCCCTGCCGTCGGCAAGGCGCCTGAGCTCTTCTATCTTGTTCTCGAGCTCTGCAACAGGTTTTTCAAAATCAAGATAATAATGCATATACGCTCCGCTTCAACTCAATCTCGCCGCTCCCTTTCCCAGGAGCTTTTCCGCCTCCGCCAGCATCTCCTCCGAAGGGGCGACGCGCCTGTTTGTCGACAGCACGCTCTCCCATTGCCCGGGGGAGATTATCTTCAGGTAGACGGGGCAGCTCCCTGAATACTTCGAGAATATCTCCTCGAGTTTCGGGAGGGTCTCCGGTCCGGTACTATTATACATGGAAATGACCACGGATTTATATTCCGGCCCCCTGCGCGGCTTCCGGCGTGCATTGCCTGACCGTTTCCTCGCGGTGCGCTCCGGCGCGCCTGATTTCATTTCACTCAACTGCGCGCCGTCGTCAATTGAGGCTATCCTGTGCGCGACTATTTTCAATCCCTTGTCGGTGCTGTCGGTACAGCCGCTGACGACTACAGGCGTATCCTGCGATATTATGTCTCTCGCTTCGGAGAAGGTCTCGGGAAATGCAATGACTTCGACGGTGCCGTAAAGGTCCTCCACCGTAATATAGCCCATGAGATCGCCCTTCCTGGTCTGAACCTTCCTGACCTCCCTGACGATTCCGCCGATGAGCACATCCTGCCTGTCGTGTATTTCCTGGAGATCGGCGGTGGATGTCACGGAGAGCTCCGCCAGCCTATCCCTGTAGCCGTTGAGCGGATGCCCGGTGATATAGAATCCGAGGGCCTCTTTCTCCATTGCCAGCCGGTGGGAGTCCGGCCATTCATCCACATCCGGCATCTGCCGGGGCGACGGCTCGTGTATCTCGAACATGCTCGCCTGCCCGATGTCTTGCTCTTTCTGAAAGCGGGCGGCCGCATCCATGACAGCCGGCAGGGCGGCCCACAACTGCGCCCTCTTGCCCATGCCGTCCATCGCGCCCGCCTTGATGAGGCTTTCGATGACCTTTTTGTTTACCCTCCGGGTGTCTATTCTCGAGCAGAAATCAAACAGGGAATCAAATCTCCTGCTGGTTCCCGCCTCTATTATGGCATCAATGGCCGAGCCTCCCACGCCCTTCACGGCCTCAAGGCCGAAGCGTATGGAATTGCCCGTCACCCTGAATTCCCTTGTGCTTTCATTAATATCCGGCGGGAGCATCTCGATGCCCATCTCCTTGCATTCATTGATGAAAGTCACCACCCTGGCGGTATTGTCCATGTCCGCGCTCAGTGATGCGGCCATGAATTCCACGGGGAAGTGGGCCTTCAGGTACGCGGTCCTGTATGCTATGAGGGCATAGGCCGCGGAATGCGATTTGTTGAAGCCGTACTGGGCGAACTGCAGTATGAGGTTAAAGAGTGTCTCGGCCTTTTTCCGGGATATCCTGTTGGCCATGACGCCCTCTATGAATGTATTCTTGAGTTTCTCCATCTCCTCGGGGTTCTTGCCGCCCATTGCCTTTCTCAGAATATCGGCCTGCCCGAGGCTGAAACCGGCGAGCTTGTGGGCGACATCCATGACCTGCTCCTGGTAGAGGATAATCCCGTGTGTCTCCCTGAGTATCTCGTTCAACTTCGGCAGCCCGAGCCTGGCAAGCGAGCCGGTCGGCTTTGCCCCGGCACCGGATGACCCGGCGTTCTTCCCCTCGATATATTCGTCGACCATGCCGCTGCCGAGCGGCCCCGGTCTGTACAGAGCGACAAGGGCGATCAGGTCCTCGAACTCCCCCGGCGCCAGCCGCGTCAGCAGGTCCTTCATGCCGGAGCTTTCAAGCTGGAACACCCCCGCCGTCCTGGCGCTGCTTAACAGGGCATAGGTGTCCCTGTCGTCAAGGGGGATGCCCTCAATGGAAAAAGGCGCGGAATCTCCGCCGCCTTCCCGTTTCCGGGCGCTGTTGATGATCTTTTCGGCCTTGTCGATGATGGTGAGGGTTTTAAGCCCGAGAAAATCAAATTTCAGCAGGCCGAGTTTTTTAATGGCATCCATATCGAACTGGGTCGTGACCGCATCGTCGTTGGGCGCCTTGTACAGCGGCAGGAAGTCGGTAAGCGGCTCCGGCGATATCACGATCCCCGCTGCATGGGTCGATGCGTGCCTGGCGATGCCTTCAAGCCTCCGGGCGATATCCACAAGCTCCCTGATTTCCTCCCTGGTCTCGTACATCTCCTTGAGTTTCGGCTCCATGTCAATGGCGGATTTCAAAGTGATCTTGGGGACAAACGGCACGAGCTTGGCCACCCTGTCCACCTCCGCGTAGGGGATGTTCATGGCCCTTCCGACATCCCTTATAACCGCCCGCGCCTGCATGGTGCCGAATGTTATTATCTGGGCCACACGGTCTCTCCCGTACTTCTCCGCCACATATTCGATCACCTCGCCGCGCCTGTCCATGCAGAAGTCCACATCAATATCAGGCATGCTCACCCTTTCGGGGTTGAGGAACCTTTCGAACAGCAGGCCGTATCTGATTGGGTCTATGTCCGTTATATCCAGGCCGTAAGCCGCCAGGCTTCCGGCGGCAGAGCCCCTTCCCGGGCCCACGGGGATGTCCCTGCTCTTGGCGTAGTGGATAAAGTCCCAGACAATGAGGAAATACGAGGAAAAGCCCATCTTGGCGATCATGCGCAGCTCCCTGTCGAGCCTGTCCCTGTAAACGGGGGGTATGGTGCCGTTGAGCTTCTTTTTGAGTCCCTCGACCGCGAGTTTTTCGAGATACCGGTTTAAATCCTCTCCCCCGGGGACCTCGTATACAGGCAGCCGGAACTCGTCGAACCTGAAATCGAGATTGCATCTCTCGGCGATCTTCCTCGTATTTTCGACAGCCTCGGGAATCTCTCCGAATGCCTCCATCATCTCCTGCGGGCTCTTGAAATAAAAGGAATCCGCGGAGAATTTCATTCTGTCGCTGTCATTAAGCGTCTTGCCGGTCTGAATGCACAGGAGGACCTCGTGCGCCTTTGCATCCTCCCTGTCAAGGTAGTGACAATCGTTCGTCGCAACAAGGCCTATATGGAGATCGCGGCTTAGCTCGACAAGCTGCCTGTTGATCTCCTCCTGTTCGGGCAGTTCGTTCGCCTGTATCTCGAGATAGAAATTTTCAGCCCCGAGGATATGCCGGTAGGTGAGCGCAGCCTCCCTTGCCCTGTCGATCATCCCAGCAGCAAGGTAAAAGGGGATCTCGCCCTTCAGGCACGCGGAAAGCCCTATAAGCCCGCCGCTGTACCGGGCCAGCAGGTCCTTGTCGATACGGGGCTTGTAGTAGAATCCGTCGAGGTACGCCTTGCTCACGAGGCGCGTGAGATTCCTGTAGCCGTCAAGGTCCCTGCACAGGAGGATCAGGTGAAACGGCTTCTCGCCCGCGCCGTTTGCACCGCCTTTTTTCATGTGGTCATCCTGCGCCACATATACTTCGCAGCCGATTATGGGCTTGAGTCCCGCCTTTGAGACCTTTTTGTAGAAGTCTATCGCCCCGAACAGGTTCCCGTGGTCGGTCAGGGCAAGCGCAGGGAGATTATACTCAATGGCCCTGCTGATGAGGTCATCGATCCTGACGGCACCGTCAAGCAGGCTGTATTCAGTATGAAGATGGAGAGGGACGTAACCGGAATGCATGGAAAATTTTATAATATTGCCGGAATCTTAGTCAAACCTTACACCTCCGTCGAATTCTTCATATGATCACATCGTATTATTTCATATCCAGCAGCCTCTGTTGCCTTGCAGCGCCATAAAAACACCGTCTGCAGGCGGGACGCGTGTACGGCAGGTTTTACAGCGGAATCCACTGTCTGCTCATGCAGCATTAAGGTTGACTTCATCTGCCCGCGACATATAAACTTTCCTCATAAATCAGTCAGGCACACCTATGAAATATTCCGCGTATCTCGATATAGAGACAACAGGCCTGAGCCCCGTTACCGGCAGGCTCACGGTTATCGGCATATACAGGGAGAACGGCACGGACGGAAAGATCGTGCAACTTGTGGGGGATGAAATATGCCGCCCAGGATTGATTGCAGCGCTGGAAGACACCGAGATGCTCTATACATATAACGGCGCAAGGTTTGACCTGCCGTTTATCAGGACAAAGCTTGGTGTTGATCTTACGGAGTATTACAGGCACAGAGACCTGATGTATGCGTGCCGGAAGAGAAATCTGTACGGCGGGCTGAAGGGCGTTGAAAGGAAACTGGGCATCCGAAGGCAACTTCAGGACATGGACGGCAGGGCCGCGGTTCGGTTATGGCACAATTACGCCCGTTACGGGGACATGCGGTCCCTTGAGATGCTGTTGAAATACAATGAAGAGGATGTCATGAATTTAAGGCTGCTCAGGGAGCGGTTGAGTCTTTGAAAATCCTTATGACCCTGGCCGGTTTGAAGTAGCCCCTCAGTATGATCACTCCGGGAAGACGCGTTTTTATTGCCTGCAGGAATCTCCTGGCCGCCCCGTAGTCTTTGAATTTGCCCAGCCTTACGGAATAAAATTTCCCCACCTTTTCTATCCTGAGGTAGGCGAGTTCTTTTTTGTTCAGTTTTTGCGCTATATAGTCGAATTGCTTCCGGGCGTATCCGGCCTTCGCGAAACTGCCGGCCTGGATTGTATAGATTTTTTGACTGACGGCCTGTTTGGCAGGCACGGTTTTACGGGGTTTCCTGTCCTGCTGCGCGGGCTTCCTATCTTTCAGCCTGGCAGGCATCACGGTCCTGATTTTTTCCATCTCCTGCGGGGACTTCCTGTATTTGCCGGTTTTCTTCTTTAACTCCCGTATCTCTTCGCGGGCATTCCCGGGCGCACTGTCCTTCCGGGCGGTTTCATACGCATCATCCGTCTTTTTCAGGGAGATTGAATGGGGAATTCTTTCATACTCCCTGCCCTTGATGGAGAAGTTCAGGACAAAGGGTTCGTATCCCGGTTTTTCAATCTTCAGCACCCTCTGCCGCGTCTCATCCTCATGGTCGCCCCGGCTGCTGCTTATGTAGGAAATCCGCAGGATCACGGGCGTAAGGCCCTGGAACTTGCCGTCCAGCAGGACCTTGGCGCCTTCGGGAGAGCTTTTGACGGGTATGAATATCGTTCTGCCAGTGTATACCGGCCCCCGGACGGAGGCGCATCCCGCCATCAGCAGGACGGCCATGGCATATGCACTTATCAGCAGGGCAAGTTTTTTGTTTTCAGACATTAACGGTCTCTGTTACGGTTGAGGCTCTTGCAAAAGATTTCTGTCTGTCACCTCGAACGGAGAGAGAGGTCTTTGTAACTCACCGCCGCCGAAAGATTTCTCCCTCCGGTCGAAATGACATATACGGACATTTTCATGCTTTTGCAAGAGGCTCGGTTGATATACCTTTATTGTCATTGTATCACAGATGCCGCCATCTTTTTTGTGATGTCCCTCAACCGGACACCCCTCATCGGGCGCTCCCCATCATCGGAAAAACTGCCGTCCCTCGGCTATCTCTTCGGATTTATTGGAAAAATACTTTAACCCCGTATGAAACGACGGGATAAATGCAGGGGATGCAGGGTGCGGAATGAAATCCTGTTCCCCTCCTTGACGCCCGCCCGTGCATTACACGCAGACAGGAGGGTGCCCTGTAAAAAATAATAGCTGTTAAAAATGACAGTATACACGGAACTGAAAAAATGCTAACCTAAAATTCCTTCAGGATCGATTCTTTCCCTGGTCCTGTCGGTCCCGAGATTTTCGGTTTTTATCACTATTCCTGACAAAAAAAGGAGGAAGCTTTCATGAGGGGGCATGGCGGCTCTTTTACAGGTATTGTCTGTTTTCTCGTTTGTTTTGCGTATGGTTGCCTTGCGGTGTTATCATCCGCATGGGCAGGGATACGGGCGGCGGTATGGGAGGATGTAAGCGGCGGCATCAGGGGCCCGGACCTGCTGGCGGTGGCGGCCGCTCCGGATTCGCCGGAGACGGTTTACATTGCCTCGGGAAATGCTGTTTACATGACTGCGAACGGAGGTGAAAGCTGGAAAGAGGTCCTGTCCTTCAGGGGTACCGGGAATACCGTCAATGCCCTGGCCGTAACGGGGGCCGGGAGGCCTGTCTATGCCGGTACCGGTGACGGTCTTTACAGGAGCATTGACGGCGGGAAAAGCTGGGAAAGGATTTTCACGGCCACGGGCGGTCCGGAGGGCCGTGTGTTCTGCATAGCGGTCGGCCCTGCGGCCCCCTCTGCCATATTCATCGGCACAGGCTCGGGACTTTTCCGGACGGACGACGGGGGAGCCGGATGGGAAAATGGCCGGGGCATCCCCTCGGGCACAAAGGTCTCTTCCATTGCAGTCTCACCGGACGATCATCAGACGGTTTATGCCGCGGCAGCCGACGGGCTGTATAGAAGCCTTAACGGCGGAGCTGACTGGAAAAGAATACTGGCGACATACATCCAAGAGGAAGAGGCCCGGACGGGCGACACGGCGGAAGAAACAGACGGGAGGGGAATCCGCAGCATCGCGGTTGACCCTGCGCACGGCGGCAGGGTGTATCTCGGCACATCGGAAGGCCTCCTTTCAAGCAGCGACGGCGGACTGACATGGGAAAGGGCGCCGGGCCGGGGGCTTATCAGCCGCGATATACGTGATATCGCGGTGGATCCGTCGGACGGCAGTGTATACGCAGCCACCGGCGGCGGGGTGTTCGTGTATTCGGGTGCGGAGAAAATGTGGCGGGGGCTCTACGCCGGTCTCATCTCCTCTGATGTCCGTTCCCTGTCATTCGCCGTGTCCGGGCGCAAAACCCGGGGCACCCTGTTTGCGGTCACAAAAAGGGGCGTGTTTAAAACAACGCATGGTGCAAAGGGCGGTGCGGAGCGTATGGATAACGGATTGGACGACCGGGAGTTGTCGTCCGCATTTGCCCATGAGCCGACCATAGCGGAGATAAGGGAGGCGGCCATAGAATATGCGGAAGTACACCCGGAAAAAATAGATGAATGGAGAAAGGCGGCTGCAAGGAGGGGCTGGCTTCCGGACCTGAGGATTGCATACCGGAAGAACAGGGGCTGGCAGAGCAGCGACTATTTTTATAAAGGCAATATGGAGGACGATGATGTAACAGAAGATACGGACAGGGAGTGGACGGTCTCTATTACGTGGGAACTGGGGGACCTTGTATGGAACAGCGCCCAGACCTCCATAGATTCAAGGGCGCGGCTCATGGTCCAGTTAAGGAATGATATACTGAACGAGGTGACGCGGCTGTACTTTGAAAGGAGAAGGCTCCAGTACGAGATGCTCCTGTCGCCTCCCGGAGATGCGAGGGATAGGATGGAAAATGAACTCAGGCTTCAGGAGCTTACGGCGGATATCGATGCGCTGACGGATTCCTATCTCTCAAAGAGGCTGGCCGGCAGATGAGTGCGGGAAGTTTCATGCTGTTTCAAGGGATTATAACCGTTCGAGCGCCTCGATGACTTTATTTATCAACTCACTGTGCCAGGTAATCGAAATATGGTTGGCAGGCAGGTTGTAATGTGCTGAAGCACTCGGCAGCACAGCGCTCTCTGCAGTAACCATGGAGTCGCCCCTGCCCGGCTTCAGTTCCTCGGGTATCACAGAGGGCGGGAGCGCCCTGAGGAGAGAGCCGGGTATGGTCAGTAACGGCTCGGGATACATCATGCCGTCCTTTTTCTTCCATTTATAGAGAGTAAGCAGTGCAGGGTTTGTTCCGCCGAATGACATACCGAGCACGTCCCTTAACGGCCGGTCATGGAGGTTCATTATAAAGCCGGAATCCGGCAGGAGTTCTCTCAGGGCGCCGCTGTCGAGGAGTTCATGAATGTTTTTCAGTATACGGGCGACACCGCCGCGTGTCTCCTCCGGGAGAACGGCCCTCAGCAGGGGCGCCACAGGAGACAGGTACTTCCCGACCCGCGAAAGAGAACTGCCGGCGTGGGGTGATGCAATAGTGACAAGCGCCCTTACCGCCGGTCTCCTTTTTTCCATGAATTTCCTCGCAATAAGGCCGCCGCGGCTGTGGCCGAGAAGGGCTATGGGCCTTCCGGGGAATATCTTTTCGGCTGTGGCGGCCACAGCCTGAAGCTCTTCCACTGCTGCATTGATCGGACCGGACGGCCTTCTCTGGGTCCAGCAGAGGGCGTTAAACCCTTTCTCCGTCAGGGCTGTCCAGAGATTGTTTATTCTGTCAGGTACAATGCCGGGGGTGAGCCTTTTGCCGGCCTGTGCCGTTGTGGACGGTTCAGGCGGTGTCGCGGCAAAGACTCTCATCGGGATATTCCCGCCGAACACCTTTGTACCAGAGGGATTGACCCAGAAATCCCTGTTCACGCCAAGGCCGTGGATAAAGATTGCAACAGGCCTGCGTGGATCACCTCTGTGAATTACCGTATCCGGCTTCATGGGAACAGGAATGGCTCAGGGAATGCGCATCTTCCGGAGAGAGCCGTCCTTTTCCAGATAAACAACCTCTGCTATACGGGCGTTTCTGATCATCCGGTCGCAAAGTTTGCAGGGCTTGCCGGCGGCGAAACCTCCGTCTTCCTCAAACCCCGCTATATAAATGGTTGCGTCCTTCATCCTGTCCGGGGGGGCGTTTATGATGGCGTTCTGTTCCGCATGTACGGCCTCACACAGCTCGTATCTTTCGCCTGACGGCACGTTCAGCTCATCCCTCGTGCATTGCCCCAGGTCAATGCAGTTGTCCATGCCGCGGGGAGAGCCGTTGTAGCCCGTGCTTATTATCACCCTGTCCTTTACAATGACGGCGCCGTATTTTCTGCGCAGGCACGTGGACCTTGATGAAACCACCTTGGCAATCTCTATAAAATACTCATCCCATTCAGGACGCAATCCGCAACCTCCGTTTGTTTGATAACCTTACAGCAGCGTAAAAACACCGCCGGCGGGCGGGAGGGTGTGCGGCAGGTTTTGCGGCGGATTCTCCTGCCGGCTTATGCAACATTAAGTATAATTTGATAACAACTCCGGACCTGCAGGGACGGCAATTCAGACAACCCCGCACAACAGCCCGGACAGGCCGCTAATCCACGGTGGTGATAAATGTACCGTAGCCTTCGTCGGCAAGTTTTCCGGCAACCCGGTATGCGCTGTCAAAGCTGCTGAACCTTCCCACCCTCACCCTGTAGTATGTCCGCCCGCCGATATATGTCCTGGTTATAAAGACGTCCCTGTATCTTGTCTCAAGACCCTCTTTGAGGCGGTAGGCATTGGATTTCTCGGCAAACGAGCCCACCTGGACACTCAGCGGCCCCCGCAGCTCGCGGGACGGTCTGAAGGCGACCCTCCTCGCATAGCGCATGTTCCTGCCGAGATACTCTATCCTTACCCTTCCTACGCCTTTGCCTGTAAGGCCGATCTCCCGGGCCGCCGCATAAGAAAGGTCCAGATCCCTTCCGCGGATAAAGGGCCCCCTGTCGTTTACGGTGACCACAACGGACCGGCCTGTATCAGGATTGGTCACCCGCAGTCTCGTTCCGAACTTGAGGGTTTTGTGTGCCGCCGTTAATGCGTTCATGTCAAACCTCTCTCCCGAAGCCGTAGGCCTTCCATGGAATTTCGGCCCGTACCATGAGGCCGTAACATACTCCCCCGCGGGCCTGTAGTCAGCAGTGGGCACAGAGGCGCAGGAAGCAAGGAGCAGCAAAACCGCCAGCGCCGCGACCAACCTGGCCGCCGCCCCAGCTGACAGCCTGCTCTTGCTTTCAGATGTATGCACGCTCCCCCACCTCACATTACATTAACTTGCTTATGCGACAGTTACTTATTATTGTAATCCAAACTGACGGCAAATGTAACGGCACCGCCGCCCCGGCACGGAAACGTCAAAGTCGAAGCGCGTAGATTAAAGCCGGGAGAGACAGCACAGAGAGACAAGAGCAGTAAATCAATATCAGTTGCTTTTGTTTCTTTATTTTCTTGAGCCGGTTGCCTGTTATCCTTACAGTGGCATAAAAACACCGCCTGCGGGGCACAGGAGTCTGACGGGGAAGCTTTATCCGCGGTACCTTCAGGAAATATTCCGCACGGCATATGGGCGTCTTTTGGAACTTCACTTTCAGTTATTTCCCGCAACAACAGCATATTCCGCTATCCAATCGCTTTATAAAGGTTTCCCGGCGGATTCCTGTGCCCGTTTATGAAACATTAAGGTTATCTTGACGTAGTCCCGGGCAGGCCGTTAATGAGCAAGCAGAGAATTGCCCGATTCGGGT
>JALSHG010000032.1 GCA_026982355.1 Thermodesulfovibrio sp. | reverse complement strand
ATTAAACCTCCAGTTTGCCTTTCTTTACCGTCAAGCCTCTCTGGAGGTTTATTTTACTAAATCATCTAAGGTCAAACCTTTTCAAGTCTCACTGGTCAAACCAGTGGCTTACTTATCAATGAGTTACTGTTTCGCCTTCTTTGGAGAGGTAAGCGCCTTGAGTCGTTACAAACAAGGTGTTCAGATGTCTTTTCATTATTCCCCCCATATACCCGCAAGATATCGACTCGCCTTTCTTTCTTTGCCGCATATATCAGGCATACATAACCGGACCAATGAACAGCTTTTGCACTTCCCTGAATAATCCGGTTTCGGCGTAATTCCCGATTTTACAAGATCATGTGTTTTTTCTGCGGTCGTTTCGGTCTCGGCTCTCAGCGCCCTGTCAAACACCACATCCTCCCTCCGCCGTATCCTTCCGTAAAACAGCGCGCCGCGCTCTATTTCAACACCCATCATCTCTTCCAGGCAAATTGCCTGTGCGCAGAGTTGAACCCTATCGCAGTTATCGTTTTTCGGCTTCCCCCGCTTGTGCTCCACGGGAAAGGGGTGCCATACATCCTCCTGTCTGTGGAATTCCACTACATCGGCCTTCCCGATCAGTCCGAGCCGGAGAGAACGGAGCGGCACCCCGAATTCAGTCCGGATATTGCGCCGTGTTTCATGCGTTGCCGCATCAACACGGTCATGCATAATCCGGCCTTCGGCAGTAAACAGGTTTTCGCTCCATCCCTGTTCGATATGGATCAGCGCGCACTGCCGCCTGCAGAAGATGTAGTGCTGAAGAGCCGAGAGCGGCAAAAGCTCTTCCTCAGTGAAATAATAAATCCTATGCGTCATATTGGTCATATAAGACTTATCCCCTTTCTCTCCTGAACCGTGTCCGCTCACGGTGCAGCCTTTCCGTGAAACCGCCCTCTCTCAGAAACTCCTTTCCCCGAGACCTGATTTGCCGCCAGTCAAGCAGGTAGTTTGTCTGGTGAATCAGGCGGACCATGGCGTTTGCGGCGACTTCCGCAGGCGTTGCCTCCAGATAAGTCTTATAGCTCATGTAGGACCTGTTTTTTGATAGCATAACCTTCTGACTTCACGCGCCTTCGGATGATCTTTTCAGCAGAGAGATAGGTCGTGCTGCCGCAGATAATCCCTAAAATCAAGAAGCAACCCTTCAAGGCTTGCCCGAGTCACGCCGATGAGCTTAAGCTCGGTTTTCTTAGAGGCCATGCTGCCTTCGGCGATATTCTGTTTTCCACTACGGGCCGCCTGCATCATCTGGTCATGGGCCCGGGAGCGGCGATCAACAAAACGGTTACAAAACACTACGGTTGCGTCATAAACAATATCCGCCATGCGGCGGGATGAGTCGGGGGCGCTCTTTTGAATTGACCATTCTATCCCGGCTCATATTTTCACATCCAGCGTTACGCCCTCCGGCATATCCGATTGAGACGGAACCGTGATTTCATAGTCACTGAAATCACGTACCGGTTTCTTCTTTGCCTCTGCCGTGACCATTTCAAATAAATGATGAGAGGGAGTGTTACCCAGTTTCGAAGCATGTTTGAAAACAATGAGCTTTCGAGTCGCCATCTGACCGCGTGCCGCGGAATGATCGTGTTCAAACATGTTTACCAGCGCATCCCAGAACAGATTCAAATCATCTTCATTGAAGCCTGTCTGAGAGGCAAAAGGGGCGGAGATGAAACCATGACAGCGATAGAGACCGTAAGGAACTGTAAACTTCCTGCCCATAGTTCTATTATCACCCTGCTGTTTTTCCGCATCTGCTTCGGTTGTAACGGCCATTCTGGTAATGCTATGCTCAAGAGGAACTATCTGATCTACACTACGGGAAAAGGTAAACTGTACGGGGCCTCGGACCTGTCCTGCATTTTTACCTGTTGACATAACTGCACCGAATGTACGTACATCATAATATGTCTTACACATAACTTGCCGGGCTGCTTCTGTTTTGTCGCTTTTGTTTTTTGATTTGACTTCCTGCTTTTCATGGGCTTGATCTATCAGATTATTAAGAACAGCTTTTTCCTTTATGAAAATATCGTAGCCATTTTTATTGCCATTTGATATCTGCACATAATTCCTCACTTTGCGTTTCAGGCAAACATCTGTCACAAGCCCATGCCCTGTTTCAGGATCAATGCGGGGCAAGTTGCCAGCATCCGGGTCACCATTTGGATTGCCGTCCTTTACGTCAAACAGTAATACGAAATCATAGCGGTTATTTATTACGTTACTCATTATCTTTCCTCCTTCAAATTTTCATTCGTTTGTTTCTTTCTGAAAAAGTCCTGTCGCTGATGATAATACCCGACAGCAAAACGACCCTGATCATCAAGACTCAAATGACCCGGAAGATCGCTTATATCATCCAAAATTTCCCCTATGATTTTTTCAAAGTTGACCGCCCGTCCCCTGTTTTCCAGCTTTGCGAGGTGATAATTCTTCAATTTCATCAGGTGTGGGAAAACGGTTATCGGGGTGCTTGACGCTGATCCATAAAAGCGGTCTCGTATAGTTGCATTAATACCGGGATTAGCCTCCTCCTGAATCTTCTCAAGGACGGCAAACAGCCGTCCCAGCCGATAGCCGGCATTTCCGTTTGTTGTGTCGAGCGACATACCGATCTCCTCCTTCTTTTTTGTTGTATTATAAAAACGTGTTTTTCTCACGAGCACAGCCTTGATAAGAGATGCCCGTGGATATGTAATCTCCTGTTCAGCCTTTATCCTCCGGATTACGGAAGATAAAATCGTACCAGGATAGGGTGTGCCGGCAAGTATTGCCCTCATAAAATCACCGGCCAGACCGGGTTGAATCTTATCAGATCTGCCCTGCACGGCTGTCGAGATAAGGAGACGGAAAAGAGATAAATATTCAGGCTGATTCTGACCGTGTTCAATGGAAATGTCCTTAAAATGCTGCTTCATATTTTGCTTAACTTCTCCAACTGTTCCTGCATACCAAAAACGGATCGCAATTCGGGAAGCATTTGGAGACAGTCCAAGCACATAAAACTTCGTACGGTCATCAAGGACAGGCTTTACTCCGGTTTCCGGCGACTTGAATAATGCTTTGATAACTTTGTTATCCTGCTCGCTGTCCTCCTTTGAGGGTTGCCCGAAAATATCTGCAAACCATTCTTCAATCTTGTGTTTCCTTTCAGCCCAAAAGATGGTGCTTGCATTTCCTGCCTGAATACGCTGACGTGAATCTTTGGCAAGCAGAGTATTAAGTACTGTGGTGTAAGCAAACTCGGCCTTCTTGCCGATCGGCGCATTGTACCCTTGTTCCTTTCCGAAGGATTTGAAAGCATCCAGATTGAAGGAAACAATATTTGCACCGGGTGATCGAGCGCCCCATACACCCTTGATAGCCGTATGGAGTCTTACGGGCATATCCTGATTTCCGGTAACCAAGCATGTCTGTGTGCCGGTTGGGCTGTTTGTCTCCAGATCAGTAACAGCGCTAATTACAACTTTACGCTGACAGATTAATTCTGTATCCCCCTCAAGCTGAAAAGAGAGATTTAAACCCTTCCCTTCAATTTCAGGCCACAGCGGATGAGAAAATATTTTTTCATAGTTTTCTGATTCAAGAAAACGGATGACAGCAGCAATGCCAGCATCGTCCAGATTATCGCAAAGAATATCCTTGATGCGATTTAAAAAGCTTTCCTTCTGTTTTCCGGCCCGTTCAGTCAGGGCATTAATATCCTTCTTCTTATCCGGTTTTGGACGTCCCAGCACATATGCAGGGTTATCCCATAAAAGATTTGCTGCAATACCACTACTCCTTTTAACAGCCTTCGGCACCATAAATACCCGCCCCTTTTTCTCCTCTCCTTCTCTTGTATCTTGAAGCCCGGCATATTCGCCATTCTTTTTGAGGGTTATAACAAAAGGTATTTCATTATGCTGAAACCCTTCATGCGCTACATCCGGTATCCGCTCATAATACTTTGCCAAGGCCTGTAATATCACAACCTCACCTCCTTTTCATCAACCATCATCCGCCCGTTGATGAGTTTTGCCCGAAAGAATGCGGGGCGGCACTCCTCATTACAGAAATGCGGAGAACCATTGCCTGAATTATGGTGGTAAATATCATAGAGCATCCAGCCAAGGTCGCGGGTTTCAGAAATCGGCTCCTGAAGCGGTTTGCCGTTTGTGAACACTTCAAATTCAGCCGCAAATTCCCGGCAGCCAAGATATGGCCGGTGGAAACATTGTCCTTTCTTTGCACGACGCAGAAACATTTCCTGAAATTTAATGACGTTGTCGTCATCACCTGCCTTGTCTGTCATCTCAAAATATGCGTGTATTACGTAAGTGACTTCTCTCAAAAATAATCCTGCTCTCTGCTGGCGATACTTCAAATTCCCATCACTGCCAACTTCATCTACACAAAATCCTTCTGTATTTGGAGACATAGTACATCCTACTTCGTTTCTCCTGACGGACTCCCATTTGATCGGGGCAAGGACATCAATCTGCGTCACCTTCCAGCGTATTGCCGGCTTCCAGAGAATCGCCTCAAATATTCCACGAGCTGCAGAAGGCGTCATGACATCATATGAAACACGCTCAACCTTCATTTCCGGTCTTGTAAAGCAGGCGTTTTCACCCCATACTTTCAGACGGAAAGGATGGCTCTTATCGGAAAAATTTTTCATGCTTCCTCCTTTTAATTGATATGATCATTGCCACATCAGTTGACGCCGGAGCGGAAATCCATAAAGCAGAATTCCGCTGTTATCAACACATCAAGTCATCCGGTTCATAAATCATGGATTTATCCGCACAGAAACCGAGATCGTCATGGTACATCGCTCCGTGTTCCTGAACAAAGATGCCAGGTGATGTCTCCACAATGGCTCCTTCAACATGAAGCTTATTGTGAACATACACAGGCAGATTTACAACATATCTCTGGAGTTTTCGCATAAGCCGTCTCTCGGGTCCGATTTTCTTCAACTGAGCTATCAGATTGTCACCCTCATCATACCTGACAATTACCGGTTTATACCTTGAATCATCTATAAGCTTGAATTTCCGGGCAGCACTGTAAAAACCGAAGCGCAGCTCGCTGTCAGTGGCCAGGTCTTTCAGAATGCCGTACTTATCCAAATTATTACCCTGAAGCCAGTAAAGTTCCCTGAAAAACCGCTCAAATATCCACGGGGACAGCGGATCATTCTTCTCATCGGCAATCAGCCTCCTGCCTATTTCCGCCGCCTGTCTCAGATAGCCAGACGGAATATTGCTCGGCGGCACAAAAACCTTGACGGTGCCTTGTTTGAGCAGTCCCTCCCTGTTACATCTTCCCGCAGCCTGAGCTATTGAATCTATACCTGCAAGGGCGCGATAAACAACGGGAAAATCAAAATCGACTCCAGCCTCAACAAGCTGGGTGCTGATTACTCGCGTCGGTGTTTTATCACTGATTCTCTGCTTTATCCCGGCAATTACTTTTGACCTGTGCGATCCGCACATCAGTGCAGACAGATGAAATGTCCCCTCGGGCATTAGTTCATAAAGCATGCGACAGTCATCGCGCCTGTTGACTATGCATAAAACAGTCTGGTACTGCGAAAGCTCGACAGCGATATCTTTCCATGTGTTCGGAGTTGTAAGATTATCAGGAGGTACGATCTTGACACGTTTGAATGCCTTATGTAATGAGACGGTGTTTTCCATGATCTCGATCGTTTCTCCCAGTCCCTCAAAATGAAAATCAAGCTGACTGCCGGGGCTAAAGGCGGGCTGGGTTGCAGTGCTCAATACAAATGTCACACGATAATTCCGGTGCAGTTCTTTTATGGTATGAAGAATGGGATTAAGATATTCGGGGGGAAGAAGTTGCACTTCATCCAGAATCACAACGCTGTTCACGATATTGTGAAGCTTCCGGCATCTGCTTGAGCGGTTGGAAAATAACGACTCAAAAAACTGAACCGAAGTTGTCACGATAACCGGTGCATCCCAATTTTCACATGCAAGTCTGTTCCTTGCAGTCTCCTGCCCCTCATCCGACACGTCAATATTGCTGTGATGCTCGACAACAACATCTTTGAATATCTCTCTGAACTGTTCTGTCGTCTGTTCGATAATGCTGGTGTACGGGATAACATAAATTATTCGCCTCTTGCCATGATTCACAGCATGATTCAGAGCAAACGCCATTGATGAAAGTGTCTTGCCTCCACCGGTAGGGACTGTCAGTGTGAATATCGCGGGTTCATGGACTGACTCAGCAATGCACCGCTCCAGTATTTCCGCCCGCCGCCTGTTTACATGAGTATCGCCTGCCTCTCCCTCTTTTTTTGCCATATAAGTTCCAAAAAGACGCAGGAGATCGTTGAGCGAAGGGTAGCCCTCGCGTGTTTTTGATTTGTCAGGCTCAAGAAACATTTCGGTATCAAGAAAATCGGCATCAACAAGGCAAGAGTAGAGCATCCTGATCCAGAGGGCGACTCCCGTGGCTGTCCTGAATTTTTGTTTGGGCAGAGAATGTTCCACAATCTCCTGCTGGATGTTTGATGTGAGAACTTGCTTAAGGAAACAGTAGTTCTGAAGCCGATAAACCAAACTTCGATTGCCCGCTTCCGGGCTCTGCCAATCAGCAAGCCCTGCATGATGTCCTGCGATAAGGTAGCTGAAAATTCTGCCAGCTATTTTAAATTTTTCAACCGCAAGCAGCGCCCCTGCTGTAGAGTGATCAATCCTTCCCCGTTGGGTCTCGATATGCGCCTCGCTCCCGGCTGCAGTAAGAAGCATTTCCTGAAACTCCCATGAGTACTTCCCCAGATCATGCCACAATCCAGCAAGGTAGGCCCACTCACCGGCCCCGAATTCTCCGGCAAATCTCCGCGCAAGCCCTGCAACATTTACCAGATGCTCGTCGAGCGGCTGCCATTCATCAGCCGGCCTGCCCCGGAGGCTGTGTGCGTAGTATGATTTTCCTGTTCCCGCCATATCCCCTTTTTATCGAAAACTCGCGCCGATACTCTGCTGTCTCTGTTTGTCCTGTGTCCGGACCGGCTTGGAAAACCGAGGGGGACAATTTAATGTATTATTATAACAGAATACGTAACGTCCCGGCATGTTGTTAAACACCGTCAGCATATACGGGGAATGAATCTGTAATGGGGCGGGGCGGTCCGCCTCACCGGCCGGCGGGAGAAAAATTTTGCGTATCCCCCTAAAGGAATTCTTCCATTTGCCCGATTTATCTATTAATGCTTGGTGTGTTTCCTGATTTTTGCAGTTTTTTTCAGATGCATACGTCCCTGAAAATGCGGAACAGATGATCTGTGACACTGCCTGAAATCAACACCATCAACATCAATAAACCAAGGAGTACAAGAACTTGCCCTGATGGAAAGACAGGATTTATACTATAGGACGGCCGTCAGATATCTGCGGCCCCGCAGGGGCGGGCCGTCTGCTGAATGCGTAACGGGGGATAAGGAAGCAATGAAGATTTTGATTGTCGATGACAACGAGGATTCAAGGATAATACTCAAGACAACCCTTGAACTGGACGGGCACATAGTCGAAGAAGCGCCCCACGGGTTGAAGGCGCTGAAAATGGCCAGGGAATCCATGCCGGATATATTCATATCAGACATACTCATGCCCGTTATGGACGGCTTCAGCCTGTGCCGCGAGGTCAAACAGGATGAGAAACTGAGGAAAATCCCCTTTGTCTTCTACACGGCCACGTATCTCGACCCAAAGGACGAGAAACTGGCGGCAAGCCTCGGCGCATCCCGGTATATCGTCAAGCCCATGGATTTCGACAAGTTCCTGAAAATAATAAAAGAGGTTTTTCAGGAATACTCCGAGAAGAGGCTCATGATCCCTGAAAAGCCGACCGAGGAAGAGCCCGAACTGTTCCGGATGCATCAGGACAGTGTCGTGAGGATGCTCGACAAGAAAGTACAGGAGCTGGAAAACGAGATCGTCAAGCGCAGAAGAATGGAAGAGGAACTCGAGCGCCTGAACGTTGAACTGACGCGCAAAAACAAGGAGTTAAAGCAGGTTCTCTATGTCACATCCCATGACCTGCGGACGCCCCTGGTAAATATCGAAGGCTACGGCAAGGAACTCGAATATTCCCTGAAAGACCTGTTGTCCGCGCTGCAGGGCGAGGACGTGCCCCCGCATGTAAGGGAAACCATCGCTCCCATTGTCGAGAAAGACATTCCCGAAGCCGTGAAATACATCAACGCCAGCATATCAAAGATGAATTCAATGCTCTCCGGCCTCCTGAAGCTTTCGCGTATGGGCCAGGTCGTGCTCAGGATACAGCAGATCGACATGAACAAACTGATGTCCGACATCCTCTGTGTCGTGGAGTACCAGATCAAAAACATGGGTGTGACACTGGATGTCACGGACCTGCCTCCATGCCGCGGGGATGAGTCCCAGATCAACCAGGTCTTTTCCAACCTTATAAGCAATGCCCTGAAATTCCTCGACCCCGGCCGGCCCGGCGTCATCAGGATTTCCGGCCTGCGGGAAAACGGCCACTCCGTGTACTGCGTGGAAGACAACGGAATCGGCATTGCGCCGGAATACCGGGAGAAGATATTCGAGATGTTCCACCGCCTTGACACAACCGTTGACGGCGAAGGCCTGGGGCTGATCATCGCTCGCAATATCGTCGAGAGGCATCAAGGGAAAATATGGGTGGAATCCGAGCCGGGCAGGGGCTGTGAATTCTACGTGTCGATACCCGCCTGAACGGACAGGCGGAAACTCAGCCGCCCGTCAGTTCCATGACCGCTGACTTCAGGCCCATGACCACTTCCGCTATCCGTTCATAATCCAGGGTATCCGGCGTATCCCCCCTGCCGTGGTAATTGGGATTTCTGAAAAAGGCGGTGTCCGTCACCATAAAGGCATGGTAGCCGAACTTCCAGAAAGACCTGTGGTCCGAGAAATCTATTCCGGGTACAACCGGCAATGTCGAGATGGATTCAACGGGGAGGCCGGAACCCTTTTTAAAGGCGGCCTTTGCACGGTTTAAAAAGCCCTTTGACGGGAGATTGCTTACAAACGTTATGAAATTGCCCGTGGTCGGATATCTGAACCTGAGAAACGCCAGGGGGAAATACTGGGTCCCGGGCCTGTCCGTGAAATAGCCTATCGATTCGAGGCATATCATGCCTTCGACATCCGTTCCTTTCCGGTGGAGATCCCGTGCATATACGTAACTCCCCATATGCCCGCTCCGGGAAAAAGGGGGTTCCTCAAGGACAAAGGCGACAAACTGCACGGTCAGGCCGAGCGGCTCGTTGCCGAGCAGTCTTGCCAGTTCGAGAAGCCCCGCAACCCCGCTTGCGTTATCGTCCGCTCCCGGCGTCCCTGTAACCGTGTCGTAATGCGCCCCTATCACGAGGATTCTGCCGGGGAACCTTTCGCCCCTTTTCTCGGTAAATACATTCTCATAGGTCCTGCCTTCCACGTCATAGCCCTGTGCCGAGACGGCGTAACCGTAGCTGCTCAGCTCGGACCTGATGTAGTCTGATGTCTTTTGCAGGGCATCCGCCTGCAGGTATCCGCGCGAACCTATTTCACCGGCAAGGATTCCGACGGTCTTTTTGATGTTGTTCCGGATATCTTCTTTTATCCGGGGCTGGTCACTGTCCGGCGCCGGGATGGTTGCCATGATGATGTCTGTATACCAGATATCCCCCGGCATGTCAACAGGGCTTCGATATCTCCCCGGATAACGGTTTTTCCCGGAAAGACGGGACAGCCGGAACCGGGCATGGACTGGATATGACAACAACATGCCGGTGCGGAAAAATTGACCGTTGAGGCGTTTTATATTTATAGTATGTAGGATTCTTGTTGTTGAATGAGCGGGCAGGAGAGTCCGCCGCAAAACTTTGCTGAAATGAATCATGAAACCTGTCGCCGGGGAACTTAAAAAACGTAAAGGGTTGAGACCCACGACGGGCAGGGTGAGAGAGGCCCTTTTCGACATCCTGAGGGACAGGATTGAAAACGCGCATTTCCTCGACCTCTACGCGGGTACGGGCGCGGTCGGGTTCAATGCCCTGAGGGAAGGCGCCGCGGATGTCGTGTTTGTCGAGGAGAGCAGGGCCAACACCAGGCGCATGGCCGTGCTCGCGGAGCGCCTGCGGGTCGGTGAAAAAACAACGATCGTTACAAAGAAAGTCCTGTCCTTTATTGACAGGGCAAGGATAAATCAGATGACCTTTGATATAATATTCCTGGATCCGCCGTACCACACGGATGAAATAATCCATGCCCTCGCCGCCATTGACAGGGCGGCTGTTCTGAGCCGGAACGGCATAGTGGCGGCGGAGCACTTTGCAAAAAGACAACTGCCCGGGAAATTCAACACCCTGCAGAAAGTGAAAGATTATCACTACGGCGATACCGTGCTCAGCCTTTACCGCAGGGTTGAATGAGAATGGATTTTCAACGCTGTAGCTTAACCTTAATATTGCATAAATGCGCAGAGGAGTCTGCCCCGCCGGGCGGACGGAACAGTGCAGGTGAATAATGGCCGAGACCAAAACCGCTATATACCCCGGCACATTCGACCCGATCACCAACGGTCATATAGACCTGATCACCAGGACACTGAAGATATTCGACAGGGTCGTGATCGCGGTTGCGCCGAGCCGGAAAAAGCACCCGCTGTTTACAATGGAGGAAAGGATATCGCTGATAAAAAACTCGGTGGGTGATTTCAACGGGGCGAGCGCCGAGCCCTTCGGCAGCCTGCTGGTTGATTATGCAAGGGAAAAGCAGAGTGTTGCCATTGTACGCGGTCTGAGGGCCGTATCCGACTTCGACTATGAACTGCAGATGGCCCTGATAAACAGGCATCTTGACGCGGACATAGAGACGGTTTTCATGATGCCGAGCCAGGAGTATATATTTCTCTCATCAACCGTGGTCAAGGAAATAGCATCTTTCGGCGGCTCTGTCAGGGGGCTGGTTCCCCCGGTCGTTGAAGATGCCCTGAAGGAAAAATTCAAAATCAGATAAAACCGCAGTAAGGAGGTCGTTATGCCCGGAGAGGCTCTTCTTGTAATAGACATGTTGAATGATTTCGTCCTTGAGGGGGCGCCGCTTGAGGTGCCGGAGACAAGAAAGGTCATCCCCGCCATCAAGAGGGAAATACAAAGGACAAGGGAGAGGGGCGGCCGTGTCATCTACATCTGCGACGCCCATGACAGGGATGACAGGGAATTCACCAGGTTCGGCTGGCCCGCACATGCGGTCAGAGGCACGAAAGGCGCGGAAATAACAGATGAACTGCGGCCGGGCAAAGACGATATCGTAATCGAAAAGACGACTTACTCCGGGTTCTACAACACGGCACTCGATGAGACGTTGAAGAAACTCGGGGTGGAGTGTCTCAGGCTCACGGGATGCGTGACGCATATCTGCGTGATGTTCACCGCCTCTGATGCGGTGCTGAGGGATTACAAAGTCGAGGTGGTTGAAGAGGGGGTCGCCGGACTGGCGAAGGAGGACCATGAGGCGGCGCTCAGGATAATGAAAAACGTCCTGGGAGTCGCCGTGGTATAGATATCCGGATATTTATCGCTCTACCTGAAATTATTATTGTTTGAGCCTCTTGCAAAAGTATGGAAATGCCTGTATATGTCATTTCGACCGGAGGGGGAAATCTTTCGGCAGCGGTGAGTTATAAAGACCTCTCTCTCCGCTGCAGGTGACAAGGGAGACGATTTTTGCAAGAGCCTCGTTTTAATATGCTTTTAAGTGGAGGAATCATGTTTCATACTGCGGACCCGAAAGACATAGTGAAAGGCAAGGTAACGGATGTTTATTTTGAACGCACACTTGAGATACTCAGGGCGAGGAAGATAAATCCTGTTGTAAAGGCCGAGTTCATGGCCAAGACCCTTCCCGGGGGATGGAAGTGGGCGGTGCTCGCCGGAATGGAAGAGGTCGCCTGTATCCTGGAGAACCTTCCTGTCAGGACACGGGCCCTGCGCGAAGGTACGGTCTTTTACCCGTACGAGACGGTGATGGAGATCGAGGGCAGGTACCGGGATTTCTGCGTGTTCGAGACGGCATTGCTCGGGCTTCTGTGCCAGGCATCGGGCATTGCCACAAAGGCGGCGCGTTTCAAGAAGCTCGCGGGCGAACGTCCCGTCATAAGCTTCGGCGCCAGGAGAATGCACCCCGTTCTGGCTCCCATGATAGAAAGGAATGCGTATGTCGGCGGATGCGACGGTGTCGCGGTCGTAAAGTCCGGCGAGATCATAGGGGAAGACCCCATGGGGACCATGCCCCATTCACTGGTTATCTGCATGGGCTCCACGGTCGAGGCGATCAGGGCATACGATGAAGTGCTTAAACGCAGACTCAAGAGGGTTGTCCTCATCGATACATTCCTTGACGAGAAATTCGAGGCCCTGAATGTCGCCGAGGCTATGGGCAAGAGGCTCTTTGCGGTCAGGCTCGACACCCCGGCTTCAAGGAGGGGTGACTTCTACCGCATTCTCCAGGAGGTCAGATGGGAGCTTGACCTGAGGGGCTATGACAATATCAGGCTGTTTGTCAGCGGCGGGATCACCGAGGATGACGTGCCGGTGCTGAATGAACTCGTGGATGCCTACGGCATAGGCACTTCCATAAGCAGCGCACCGGTCATAGATTTCTCGATGGATATAGTGGAGGTGGAAGGCAGGCCTGTCGCCAAAAGGGGCAAGTGGTCCGGCAGCAAGAGGGTGCTGCGCTGCAAGAAATGCAGGGCGCCGCTTACGGTTCCGAACAATAAGAAGAACTACAGGTGCGCCTGCGGCAACGTGCTCGGCGACATCCTCATCCCCTTTACGGACAACGGGAAAGTCCTGCAGAAGCTCCTGCCGGCCAGGGAGATAAGGTCCTTTGTCCTGAAACAGGTAAGGCATCTGAAGATCGATGACTCACACACGGCAACAGGGAAAAAATAAGGAATCGCAACCGATAACCGGCCGGCATAAAAATGGGCTACCTGAAAATCGTCACCGCCATCCTCATCTGGAGTTCACTCGGAATCTTTATCAGGAAGATCGACCTGCCCAATGAGGGGATTATATTCTATACCGCCGTGATCGCGGGCACCCTGCAGTTCATACTCCTGGCATCAAGCGGCCTGCTGAGAACCGCAAGGCGTGCCGGTACGCACATGCGCAGCGCGGCCCTGCTGGTTGTCTCCCCTGTCTGTTTTATCGCAAACACCATGCTCTTCTACTACGCGTTCCGCCATACGACGATAGCCAATGCCGTGCTCACGCATTACACGGCCCCCGTCTTTGTGGCGATACTGGCGCCTCTGCTGCTGAAAGAGAAGATCCACAGGTCCACCTGGATCGCGATTTTCCTCTCGTCGCTCGGACTGTGGTTTATCTTCAGCGGCACACCCGCCGGCACGGATGTGCCTCACGAAAGCAGCGAGAGCCTCGGAATCATGGCCGGCGCCCTGTCGGGGCTGGCATATGCGTTCCTGATCATCATTGTCCGGAAGATAGCATCGCTGTACCCCTCGCTTCTCATAATATTCATTCAGAACGGCATTGTCGCCATAGTGCTGCTGCCTTTCGTCTTCAGCATGGAGGTGCCGCTGCAGTCCTGGCCGTACCTTGTGACCATGGGCATCCTGCACTCCACCATCGCCCCCCTGCTCTATGTCCAGGGTTTCAAAAGCGTAAAGGCCAACGAGGCCGCGATTCTCGGTTACTTCGAGCCCGTGGGGGCAATAGTGCTGGCCCTGGTCTTCCTGCACGAGCTGCCGGGGCTGACCGCCCTTGTGGGGGGCATACTTATATTGTATTCAGGCTATATGATTTTAGCGTTCAGAGGAAGGCGGTAAGGGCAGGGGCATGGCGCGCCATGCCCCTGCTGCTTGACATAATTACCTTGAAAGTTTAAAACAGTAATAATACAAAAACGGAGGGTTGCATGAAAAAGACTGTTTTTTGCATAACTGTTTTCTTTATCCTTATCATGCTCAGCGGGTATTCCCATGCATTGTGCGTCAATGTCTCGGAGGCCAACCTCAGGAGCGGGCCGGGGACCAACTATGAGAAAACATGGGAAGTTTTCAAATACATGCCCTTTAAAAAACTGACCAGGAAAGGAAACTGGTACAAGGTCAAGGATGTTGACGGTGATGTCCACTGGATCTACAGAAAGCTGGTAACGGATAAAATCAGGTGTGCCGTGGTCAAAAACGACAAGATAAATGTCCGGACCGGACCGGGCACGGGATACAGCAAGAGCGCACTGAGCCCCTCGCTGAAGTATGACTCTTTCAAGGTAATAAAGAGAAAAGGCGCATGGGTGAAGGTCATGGATGAATTCGGTGATACAGGATGGATATTCAGAAAGCTCCTGTGGATACAGTAATACAGGCCCGGGCTCACCCTCTCCAGTAGCGTACGCTCCCCACATCGAGGTGGAGGGACTTGGAGTGCGGATAATATCCTACCCCCCCTCCCCGGAGCCTTACGGCCGCGCGCCTGACATCCCTGATGTCGTAGGGGGGCACGTGGATATCCACGGCCTTGCCGTAAATATGCAGGCTGTTCTTTGCCACTCCCTTTTTCCGTTTTCTGAGAAGCGCATTGGACCTCGGCGTGCGGTAGCCTGAAATAATATGAAACGGCTTGCTGTTGCCGAGCTCCCGGTTGAGGGCGAAGAGGAGGTCGAGGAGTTTCCTGTCCATGTCCTTTACCTTCCCCGTCCGGATGTCCCGCAGGATGTAGTTGATGCCTTCAATGCCTTCGGGGATATACCTGCCCTCTCTCCAGTAGGCCGTATCCAGTTTCTCCCCCGTGTACGGATTATAGAAGCAGAGCCTCCGTTCAGGCGCGGCAATGCCCTCCAGGGCGGCACTCGCCACGGAGGGGATACAACCGAAGGCAAGAGCCGTCAGCCCCATGGAAAGGACCCTTCTCCGGCTTATCATGCGCCCTGATGCCGGGCCGGCTTGTTTGTTTTCCACCAGATTCAAGAAGCTGCCTCCTGCGGTTCAGAAACGGAGACATTATAGCATTTGGGCCGGGGATTCATCAACACCGCTCAGGGCGTTTCTATTCCGAGGGCCTTGATCTTCCTGTGTAGGTTGCTTCTCTCTATCTCGAGGTCCTCCGCGGTCTTTGAAATGTTCCAGTTGTTTTCCTGGAGTTTTCTCAGGATGAAGTCTTTCTCGAACTGCTCCCGTGCATCCCTCAGGGTCTTGCAGGAACTGTAATGGTTTTTTGCCGCCCTGCTGTAGGTCTGCACCTCCCTGACATCAATGGTTTCAAAGGGATTCATGATTACAAAACGCTCTATGGTGTTTTTCAGTTCCCTCACATTGCCGGGCCAGTCGTAATCCATGAGTGCGCGCAGGGTCGCCTTGCTGACCTTTTTGGGTCTCTGCCCGTACTGTTGCGCGAAATTTTCAAGAAAGTATTTGACCAGCAGGGGGATATCGTCTTTCCTCTCCCTCAGGGGCGGCACGGTAACGGGGATGACATTGAGCCTGAAGTACAGGTCCTCCCTGAAGTTCCCCTTCTCTATCTCTGCATGGAGGTCTTTATTGGTGGCCGCGATTATCCTCACGTCCACCTTTATCTTTCTGCTGCCGCCCACCCTCTGGAACTCCTGCGTCTCGATGACCCTCAGCACCTTCGCCTGGGTGGCAGGCGACATATCGCCTATCTCGTCAAGGAAAAGCGTGCCTTCATGCGCGAGTTCGAATTTGCCCTTCTTGCTTTCAAACGCACCGGTAAAGGAGCCCTTTTCATGGCCGAAGAGTTCGCTCTCTATAAGCTCGTGCGGGATGGCCGCACAGTTGACCTCGATGAAGCTCTTGTTTTTCCTGTTGCTTTTATTGTGCAGCGCCCTGGCCACAAGCTCCTTGCCGGCCCCGCTCTCACCGAATATGATGACCCTGCCCTGTGAGGCGGCGGCCTGCATTATTTTATTCCGCAGGTCGACTATCCTGGGGCTTTCACCGATGATTTCCCACTTGCGGGATATGCTGTTTCTCAGCTCGATGTTTTCCTTCTCGAGCTTCTGTTTTTCAAGCGCCCTCCTGACGAGGATCAGTATCTTCTCAAGCGACAGGGGTTTCTCAAGAAAGTCGTATGCGCCCAGCTTGATCGCATGAACGGCCGTATCAATATTGCTGTGGCCGGAGATCATTATTATGCATACGTCCTTTTTTCTCTCCCTCATGCGTTTTAGGGTTTCAATGCCGTCCATGTCCGGCATCCACACATCCAGCAGCACTATATCCGGAGCGCTGTAGCTGAATTCCGCCAGCGCGCTTTTCCCTGATGATGCCGTGACGACGTGGTAGCCCTCATCCTCAAGAATGCCGGTAAGTGTCTCAAGGATGCTCTGTTCGTCATCGACTACAAGGATGGTGGCCTTCGCCGCCTTGCCCATAACTTACAAGTAACCCTTCCTTTCCCCGTTTTCCCAAAAGCGCCCTCCCGCAACCCGGAACTCCCCCGCCCGTTCATGCAACATCCAAGTATAGCATATTCACTTCTGTCCCACTGACAATTCAATGATGAACCGCGTGCCCCTGGGCTCGTTGTCCTGCACCCTTATGTATCCCCTGTGTTTTGATATTATGCTGTTGACAATCGCCAGGCCCAGGCCGGTTCCCTCTTTCCTCGTCGAGAAATACGGGAAAAAGAGCTTGTCCTTGTCCTCTTCCCTTATGCCGGTTCCGTCATCCGCAACCTCTATTCTCACAAGGTCCAGGGCCGGGTTGTAAGAAGTGTTCAGCCATATCCTCCTGGTCTTTGCCTGGATTGCATTGTCTATAAGGTTTATCAGTGCCATCTTTATCTGTTTCTTGTCGATCTCGATCTCCGGCATGTCGCCGGTGAAAGAAGTCAGTATCTCCACATCCTTGAGATTGACGTAAAGCTCGGCCACTTCTTCAATGACCGTCCTGATATTGATTGATTCAAGGTGTATCCTGGGCATCTTGCCGAATCTCGAAAACTCATCCACAAGGGACCTGAGGCTGTTCACTTCATGCACGATCGTCCTCGTGGAGCGGTTCAATATCTCTTCAAAATCCTCAGCCCGCTCGTTCCATTTTTTCAGCACCCGTTCCGCCGACAGCCTTATGGGCGTAAGCGGATTCTTGATCTCGTGGGCGATTCTCTTTGCCACCTCCTGCCACGCAAGGGCCCTCTGCGCCATTATGATCTCTGTGAGATTGTCAAATACCGCAAGTGTGCCGAAGAACTTGTTCGCCGAATCCTTGATAATGGTCATATAAATCCTCAGGTCCATGGGCCTGCCGTTTATGTAGATATGAACCTCCTTCTCAACGGCGCCGAAGCCTTTTTCACTGAGGCGCTTGACCATAGAGATCAACTCGTCGGATTTGAGCCTGCCGAGGAGCACCTTGTGGCTTCTGCCCTCTATATCCCGCCGGTCTATGCCCAGCATGGAACATGCGGCGTTGTTCAGGGTGGTTATCCTGCCCGAGCGGTCGAAAAATATAACGCCTGTGTTTATGCTCTCAAGGATGGACTCCATGCTGAGCCTCCGGCGGTCGGATTCCCTGTACGCCCGTTCAAGGGAGCGCTTTCCTTCCCGTATCTCGTCAAGCATTTTGTTGAAGGAGTTGATCAGCATGCCTATTTCATCATCCCTGTCAAGATCGATCCTGAAGTCGAGATCGCCGTGCGCCACGGTCCTTGTGGCCTCGGCAAGCGATTGTATGGGCACTGTTATGCCCTTGGCGATACGGAGCGACACCCACAGCGCAAGAAAGATGATCAGCAGGGTGGCTACGGTGAGCATCAGGAAATATAAAAACCTTATGGGGTTCTGCTGGGTCTTTATCTGCAGGTAATCGTTGAAGGCCCTCTGGACGGATTCCATCTTGGCCACCAGCTCCCGCGGGATCAGGGTCTCGACCACCACAACACCTGTAATGCCGTCCCCTTCCGCGACAGGGGCCGCGGCCCTTATGATGTCGCCCTTGTCCGTTGACAGCACATCTGTCCCCGCCCTGCCGTTGAATGCCTCTTTCACGAGGTCCGAATTATCGGGAGCGGTCAGGAGATAACTGTTGAACCCGCCGCCGTCCGGGTTTTTACGGGGGCCGCGGGGCAGGAGATCGCCGTCCGATGCAAGGAGTTTCGCATACTCAGCGGCATTCTGCCTTTCCTTGAAGTAAAAGGTCCTGGCTATATCCATCGAGTCATATATGGGTTTCTGCACCTCGAGGGAAAACCATGTATCAATGGAATTGTTTATCAGCTGGTTTGAAAGTATGAAAAGAAGGGCGGACGGTATGAGCACAAGCCCCAGGAAAGAGGCGACAAGCTTTGTCCTGAATTTCGAGCCGATGGCCTTCCGCTTTTTCTCTGTGTAGACATTGACGAGGTTTCGTCCCACAAAGAAAATCAGGAGCAGGAGGTAGAGTATTACATTTACGATTACAAATATGAAGCCGATCTTGATAAGGAGGGGGCCGTGCTCGATCCCGAGATAGTTGAGCACCACGCCCGTGACGATTATGGCCGCAAAGCTCAGTATAAACAGCCCGAGAAGCGCCTTGAGATTTTTCATCGCCTGCCCTCCACGAGGAACGGCCTGGATTCCCTCGCGAGGCTCATCTCCACTTCGGGGATAAAGTGCATCAGGAACCCTGTAAGCGGCAGTTGCTTCAGGCTTTTTGACTCCACTATGGCCCTCAGGTAGTAACGCCCGGGCTCAAGCTCCTTTATATGCGCGAGGTTGATGCCGTCCACCCTGAAAATCCAGTTCTTCACCGCGCTGTAATCCCTGAACTTTTTTTCGGTGCGGACAATCCCGTCATACGATGACGCCCTGTACTGCTCCCTGAGGTTGTCATACCTGATGACCTTTTTGATCTTTTTCGATACCACGAATTCATCGGGCCAGAAATTCCACACCCTGAGGAGTTCCACGGTAAACACTATTTCCTTTTCAATGCCGGAATTTATGGTCGCCTCGAATTCCGCGACATTCTCCACGGAGAGACTGACGATTATGTTGTTGTCGATTATCCTCATGTCCATGTCGATGACATCAGGCGTTGAGGCGGAGCCCGATGCGGCCGACAATACCGCGCACATGGTCATGAAAATTATGATAACCTGTTTTTTCATCTTCGACAGGCCCGGATTTAAAACTTACCGACAGCACGGGCACGGCGTGCTATTCATACCTCAACTTCTCGACGGGATCAAGCCTTGCAGCCTGCCACGACGGATAGACCGTGGCCAGGAAGCTTATAAGCACCGCCGCCGCCGGGACCACGAGGAAGTCGGACAGATTCAGTTTCACGGGGAGATAACTCAGGTAATACACGTCCCCCGGAAGGCTTATGAATTTGTACTTCTGCAGCAGGCGGCACAGTACATACCCGCCTGCGGCGCCGGCGACCGTGCCTATAATGCCGATCAGCAGGCCGTGAATCATGAAGATCGACATAATCCCCCTGCTCCGCGCCCCCATGGCCTTCATGATGGCTATCTCGCGGCCTTTTTCAATGACCGTCATAATGAGGTTGCTTACGATATTGAATGAAGCGACGAGGATTATCAGCGTGAGGATAATGAACATCACGATCTTCTCGAGTTTGAGAGCGGAGAAGAGATTCCTGTTCATCTGCATCCAGTCCTGCGCATAATAAGGGTATTGAAGCAAGGCCTCTATTCTGTCGGCTATCTCCCGGGCATTGTAGATATCGTCCGTCCTGACCTCGATGCCGCTGACGGCATCACCGTAGCCGAAGAAATCCTGCGCAACGCCGAGGCTGATAAAGGCAAGGCCTGAATCATATTCATACATGCCTGCCTGGAAAAAACCGGCGATCCTGAACTTTTTCATCTTCGGGATCATACCGAGGGGCCCTATCTCACCGACGGGCGAGACCATTTCCACCACATCTCCAACCATGAGCCTCAGGTTTCTCATAAGCTCCCTGCCCACTATGATACCCGGCATACCGCCGCTGACGTCGTCGAGATCCCTGATGCTGCCCGCCCTCAGGTTCTTCAGGATATCCGTTGTGTGCGTGCCGGAGGCAGGGTCGATGCCCCTTATAACAACGCCGTATGCCCTGTCACCGGACCTGAGCATGGCCTGCCCGTAAATAAAAGGCGAGGAATCTGTCACTCCCTCAACCGTGTTGATCTCCTTTCTCAGTTCGGCGTAGTTGCTTATCCGTCCCTCGTAACTGAGGGTGACAATGTGGGAGCTGACCCCGAGGATTTTTTCCCGGAGGTCTTCCTGGAATCCGCTCATTACTGAAAGAACGGTTACAAGCGTCATCACGCCGAGGGCAACACCTGCAATGGAGATAAAGGTATTGATTGATATCCAGCCGTGCCTCTTTTTTGACTTGAAATACCGGAGCGCTATGAAAAAGTGGTAAGGCGGGTTCATGTGCTGTCTACTCTACCAATCCCGACAGGATCTTGGTCTTCTCATCAATCATCCTGTCAAGGTTTTCCCGCTCCATCCGCAGCTTGAAGAGTTCATCCGCTATGCCGAAGGCGGCCATCACGGTTGCCTTTGTCTGGTTTACATTCGGAGCGACACTGTATATCTCTTTCAGCTTTTCATCAATATACACGGCAAGCGACTTCACGTAGTCCTCATCCCCGTCGGTCTTGATGTAATAGCTCTGGCCAAGTATCTGGACTTCAACAGAACGCATTTTTCACCACCCGGTCATCTGAATCCGGCCCGCAATCCTACAACATTACAGTTCAACGGATTCAAGCTCTCTTATCAGATTCTCCACCTGTGTTCTCACCGTCTCACGCTCACTGCTGAGCTTATCGATATTGGTCCTCAGGTTATCCATGTCCTCAAGTTCCCGCTTAAGCCTTGTCAACTCCTCATCTTTCCTGTTGAGCTCTTCCTGCAGCCCGGATATCTTTGCATTCAATGCATTGTTTTCCTCGGTAAGAGACTTAATTTTATCAATCACCTTCGTGATTTTGTCCTCAAGCAAGCGTATCTTTTCCAAAGATGAATCCTCCTTCAAAAAGTTGAACATATCCTGTTGCATCAGCATGTAACTTATCAAAAACAAATTAAAAAGTAAACCCCGCCGCAACAGCCCGCGTCTCTTGCACCGGCCCGCTGATTCCCGTGACAGGCAGGCCGTTTATGGTCCTGTACTGCCAGTAGCTTTTCAGCACCTTCTTCACATACCGTCTCGTCTCCCTGTAGGGTATGTTTTCTATGAATTCGGTTATATCATGGCCGTCAAACCTTGCCATCCATCTCCTCAGGGTCTTCTCGCCCGCATTGTAGGCCGCTATTGCAAGGGGGATGTTGTTGAAATTCCTCACGAGCCGCGAGAAGTAACGGGTACCCAGCAGGATGTTTTTCCTGGCATCGAAAAGCCCGGCGCCGTCCTCGATATCCATGTCCATATCATCCTTCAATATCTCGGCCGTGGAGGGCATGAGCTGCATGAGGCCGACGGCCCCGGCCCATGAGACCACTTCAGGGTCATAACGGCTCTCTTCGCGTATCAGGGCGGCGATCAGGTGGGCGTCCACATTCTCCGAATCTGCGGCCCGGATGACTATATCGCGGAAACCGAGCGGATATGAATAAGGAAGGAATTCCCGGTCCTTCATAGGTTCGGCAAGTGCAATCACGTCCTTGTACCTCTTGAGCTTCATCGCCATGCAGCCGAGATAGAAAAACTCCTCCCGTTTCTTCGCGCGTTTCAGGGAATCCGTTATTTCATTTGCGGCCTCTTCCTTCATGCCCAGTGACGCGAGGGCCTCTATCCTCTCGTACACCCTGCCCGCCGGCCTTGCAGGCTTTGAAAACCTAACCTTCCCGGGCAGGTTATGCGCTGAAGAGCGGAGCCTTATGAGGTATCCGTAATAACTCTCATCCGCAGGCAGCCCCCTGAACGGGTCAGGCCTGATTTTACTGCATATCTTCCGCCCGTATCCTGGTTTGCCCCCGGCGCAGGCAGCGGATAATCTCTCCTCGGTCCTGGCCTTCCAGTACAGGTATTTGTAATAATCCCTGCTTCTGGTATACGCCGCCAGGCGGGAAAAGTGAGTCAGGGCGTTCACGTAATCACCGGACGTGTAATACATCCATGCGAGTCCCCACAGGGCGTTCTCGGCCCTGGCCGGGAAACGCCTCACAACATTCCGGTAGCTGGCTGCAGCCTTGCTTAATCTCCCCTTGCGCCTGAACTCATCCCCTTCCATCAGGAACAGGAGGGCGAGCCGCCTGTTGCGCGGGTATTTTTTCTCAAACCTGTTTTTAATCACGTTGAAATTCCGCAGGTCGTTCATTCTGTAAAACGACCGCGCCTGCCAGTACAATGCGCGCGGTGTATGGAGCCTGCCGAAGCTTGCAGCCGCGTCACCGTATTTTTTCTGTCTGAAACGGCACATCCCGATCTGAAACGCCACCCTGTCCTTTTCAGCCTTATCCAGTGAGTCATAAACCTCTTCATACAGGGCCTCGGCCTTTTTAAACTCGTTATCCGCAAAGAGGTTGTCCGCTCTTTTCAGTTTCTCTCCCTTTGACAGGGCGGGAGCCTTCAGCTCAGTGAGTTCACGCAGGGCGTCTTCAGACAACGGTGCTGCGCTTATGTATATGTCTCTGAACACCGAGGCGGCCTCTCCGGCCTCCCCCATGTCTTTCATGCGCGCGGCAAAGCCGAACCTGTAATCCCAGTCATCGGGGAATTCCCTGGCATACATTGAAAATGCCCGTTTCGCCTGCTGTATCCTCTGCATGGCAAGGAGCGCGTCTATCACGGCTTTCCTTACATCCTGCCGCAGGAGCCTGTTCCCTATCTTTTCAGCGGTCTGCAGGACCCTCTCATAGCGTCCCGAGGCGATGTAGACATCGAGCAGTTCCTTCAGCGCGTAGTCCCTGAGCAGCGGAAAGCCTGTGGATGCCTTCAGCAGGTATTTCTCCGCCCTGTCAAAATCCCCCTCCTGCCGGTAAAGCCTGCCGAGCAGGAAAGAGGCCTTTTCACTGCCGGGGAGCCCGTTTTTGACAATATCATTCAGTACATGTTCCGCCTCCCTGTACATGGAGGCATCAAGCAGCCTGACCGCTTCTTCAATCTGCGTGCCTGACGGTCTGATTGAATCCGCATTGCCCCGCACAGCGGCCCCGGAGATCAGGGGAAAGATAACGAGCGCTGAAATCAGGATGTGTTTTTTTGTAATCATCCATCCCGGCATAGACTTATATTAACGCAATATTCACAAGCAAGCAACAGCGGAAAACAGGGAAGGTCAGTGCGCCCCACAGGTCACGGATCAGGAGGAGGGGATTGAAGATGCCGAATCATAACCAGAGCTTGTGCAGATAGCGAGCAAACCTTACAGTGTCTCTCAGCATATGACTTGAGATGAATTTCATTTTTTATGCCGGCGGTTTTATACTTAATGCCTGATGAGCGAAAAAAAAGACATCCCGGTCGCGGCCCGCCCGGAGACCCTGCACATCGCCCTGCTTTCCGCCTATGCAGTCGGACTGCACAGCATCGAAGCGATGATTCCAATGCCGGTTCCGTGGCTGCGCCTGGGGTTGGCGAATATAATAACCCTTACCACCATCTACCTGTACGGCCTGAGGGCGGGAATGACCGTTACGCTTACAAGGGTCTTCATCAGGAGCCTGCTGGCGGGGACATTCCTCGGCCCGGCTTTCATCATGAGTCTCGGAGCCGGCGCGGCCAGCACACTTGTCATGTGGGCGGTCATAGCCCTGTTCAGGCGACTTGGCGGGCCGGTGACAGCAAGCATCTGCGGGGCCTTGGCCCATAATGCAGTGCAGCTTTTTCTTGCGTATTTCCTGTTTGTACGGCAAATCAAGGCGATTCTGCTGATCGCTCCCGTGATTCTTTCCTTCGGCGTGATAACAGGTGTATTCAATGGGATCGTGGTGAACCTGATAATCAGGAGGATACGGCAGCGGAACAGGGAACGAACATGTGGCAAAGGACAAAAAACACCTTAACCCGAATCGGGCAATTCTCTGCTTGCTCATTAACGGCCTGCCCGGGACTACGTCAAGATAACCTTAATGTTTCATAAACGGGCACAGGAATCCGCCGGCAAACCTTTATAAAGCGATGGGATAGCGGAATATGCTGTTGTTGCGGGAAATAACTCATTGATAAGTAAGCCACTGGTTTGACCAGTGAGACTTGAAAAGGTTTGACCTTAGATGATTTAGTAAAATAAACCTCCAGAGAGGCTTGACGGTAAAGAAAGGCAAACTGGAGGTTTAA
>JALSHG010000031.1 GCA_026982355.1 Thermodesulfovibrio sp. | reverse complement strand
CTTGTGATTCCGTAAACTGTCTCTTTTGTTTTCCTGCCGGTTTTAAGATATATGGATTCTCTGCGGATGCACAGGACTTGTCCAACATACGGCTGCCGGCCGGCTCAGCAAGGCAAGCCGGTCGCCTGTTATCTTGACGCAGTCCTGCGGAAGCCCACGAAAAGATTGACTTAGTGAACATAAATCTGTTAAGTTATTTTTTATTCAAAAACACATAAACAAAACAGGGGATAAATATATGCCAAAGAAAACGACAGCCTGCAAGACCGAGAAGGATTCCGAATCCCGGCCCAGGAAATCATGCGGCGCCTCCGGCGCGCAGAAGAAAAAGGCCGCTGCATCTTCCAAAAAGAAACCGGCACAGGCGAAAAAGACCACAGCAATGTCGCGCAGGGAAAAGATAATACAGAAGATTAAACAGGACCTGCTGGCGCAAAGGGACTCCCTGTTGCGGGAAGCTGAGGAAACGCTCAGCACCCTTCCGTCGGAGCTTAACTTCCCGGACATGGGCGATCAGGCCACTGCGGAGACGGACAGAAACTTCATGCTGCGGCTCAGGGACAGGGAACGCATGCTCCTGAAGAAGATCGAAGAGGCGATTGAACGTATCGACACGCACAATTACGGCATATGTGAGGAGTGCGGCAATGAAATCGGCATCAAGCGGCTCGAGGCAAGGCCTGTTACAACTTATTGCATAGACTGCAAGACCCGCCAGGAGGAAGAAGAGAGAATCGCCGAAGGCGGGGGAATATAGACAACGCCCGCCTGTCAGGATATAACCCCGGTAGTTGAATCAATTTCAAACATCGACTCCATCCGCCACCGTAGCTCAATCCGGCAGAGCAGGGCATTCGTAATGCCCAGGTTAGGGGTTCAACTCCCCTCGGTGGCTTTTATCATTCAGCCTTCAAGGTCCCCGATCGCCTTTTCCATGTCACCGGGCATGGGCGCGGACAGCTCTATGACATCCCCTGTTACGGGGTGAGTAAACCGCAGGAAACACGCATGAAGCATCTGGCGGCTGAAATTCATGGTCTTCCGCCCCGCCTTCAGGCAGGTCTTTCTTCCATATGTCCTGTCCCCCAGTACGGGGTGTCCGATGGAGGTGAAGTGGACCCTTATCTGGTGGGTCCTGCCCGTAATGATCCTGACCCTCGCCAGTGTCGCGGATTTCAGCCTTTTAACGACTTCAAACCGCGTGATCGCATCCTTGCCGTTTCTCGCCCTTGTCGACATCCTCTTCCTGTCCGAGGCGGACCTGCCTATTGCAGCGATGATCTCTCCGCGCTCTTTTTTGAGGTTGCCGAAGATGAGGGCCAGATAATGTTTCTCCACTTCCCTTGCCCTGAATTGCCTGTTGAGGCCCGTATAGGCCGCATCATTTTTTGCAACAACTATCAAACCCGAGGTGTCCTTGTCGAGGCGGTGAACGACACCGGGCCTTAAGGGCGCGCCCGTGGAGGCGAGCCTGCCGCATCTCGCAATCAGTGCATTCATAAGCGTTCCGCTTCTGTGGCCTGCGGCAGGGTATATGACCATGCCGGGCGCTTTATTGACTGCAATGATATGCTCGTCTTCCCATATGACGTCAAGGGGTATATCCTCCGGTATTAGCACGGCCTCCGGTTCGTCGGGAATGGTCATCTCTATCCTGTCGCCTTCCCTTACCCTGCCGCCCGGCTTACAGGTATGGGAATTAACGGTGACAAGCCCCTGCCTGACAAGTTTCTGGACATAGGAACGGCTGAGGCCTGTTTCAGATGCGATGAATACGTCAAGCCTTTCAGCCTCGGCCTCGGCAAGACGGACGGTATAGACTGCCTTTTGCATGAAGTATCCCCCGCACCGGCAAAAAAACATCGCCGCAGGCAGGCTCTCCTGCCGGTTTATGCAATATTAATGTACCTTACAGTGACATAAAAATGCCGCCCGCGGGCAGGGGAGTCAGGCGGAAAAGCTTTATCTGCGATACCTTAGAGAGTATTCCGCACGGCTTATCGACATCCTCTGGAATTTCACTCTCCGTTACGTCCTGAAATAAAGACATGTTTCCGATATCCCATCGCTTTATAAAGGTTTTACGCCGGACTCCCCTGCCGGCTTGTGCAACATTAAGGTGTATATTACCCGTATCACCGGGTATAAAACAATGGCGGGGGAGCGGGATTCAGCCCCCCGGACCTTGAACCCCTGAACCAAATAGGTATAGTATATTAAAAAATGCCCGATAACAATGCACCGCCGGAAAGACATCTTCGCTTCATCCTCGTCACCCTCCTGACCTTCTGTGTATTTTTCCTGCTGTTTGTGTTCCGTTATGCCGACGACAACAGGCTCACAAGCTGGCGGTGGGCATTTGCACACGTAAACCCCGCGGAGTTTATTCCCCTTATATTTGCCGGGATATTCATCGTGTACGGCCTGCTCCGGTTTCCGTTCACAGGGCGGAATCCGGCCCCGTTTCTCTTTGTTTCTTCATTTGCGGCAAGCTCGGCCTTCTGGGGGTCACCGGAGACCATAGTGGATGTATCAAGATATTTCACGCAGGCGAAACACCTTGAGATGTACGGGGCACGGTACTTTCTCACGGAATGGGGCCGAACGATCAATGCGTGGACGGACCTGCCGCTCGTGCCTTTTTTGTACGGCGTGATCTTCAGGGTCTTCGGAGAGGCCAGGGTTTACATCCAGATTTTCACCGGCCTGCTGTTTGCCGGCACGACTGTACTGACATATCTAACCGGGCGGAGACTGTGGGATAAGCACACCGGTTTTTTTGCAGGATTGATGCTTCTGGGCATCCCGTATATCTTTTCCCAGACCCCGCTTATGCTCGTTGATGTGCCGACGATGTTTTTCCTGTCACTGTCGGTGTATGCGTTTATACGGGCGCTGGATACGGGCGGGCCGTGGATTGCCGCATCTTCCGCGGCCGTATCATGCGCCGTTTTCTCAAAGTATTCAACCTGGATGATGCTGTCGGTCCTGGCAGTGGTGTTCATTGTCTGCCTGCGGCGCGGCACGGGAGGCACGGCGCGGGTCTGCACCGGCCGCGCCGTTGTTGCAGCAGTGCTTGCGGCAGTGCTTGCCGGGATTCCGGCCCTGCTCAAATTCGATGTTATCCTCGACCAGATCAGGTTTCTCAGGGAATACCAGGTGCCCGGCCTGAAAAGGTGGGGTGAGAGCTTTGTCTCCACCTTCCTGTTCCAGGTGCATCCGTTTATCACTGCCGCCGGCCTTTATTCCGTATATGCAGCTTTTAAAAAGAGAGACCCGCGGTTCCCCGTTGCAGGCTGGCTGGTTTTTCTCGTTGTGCTGCTTCAGATCAGGAGGTCGCGCTACGTGCTGGTGGTCTTTCCCATGCTCACGCTCATGGCATCCTTCGGCCTGCAGGCAGTCAGGGACATGGAACTGAGAAAATATATTGTCTCGTGTATCGTCGCATCTTCGCTTGTTACGGCGGTCTTTGCATACCTGCCGCTTCTGCAGGAAATGGCCCCCGTCAACCTGAAAAACGCCGGAAGGTTCCTGAATTCCGCGGATGTTGAAAAGGCGGTTGTATTCACCCTCCCATCAGGGGATACCGCAGTCAACCAGGCGGTTTCCGTCCCAGTTCTCGACCTCTTTACCGACAAGGCGGTTTATTACGATTATGATCCGGCCCTTTCGCCGCCTCCTGAAAAAACAGAAACATCTCCCCTGAGGTTTACATGGGAGTACAGGAATCCTCGGTATTATTACGCCGGGGAGGCTTCCGCCGGGGAAAACGCGGCGGTCGCCGTAATCTCAAACGGCATCCCGCGTTCCATGCCTGGCCGTATAGAGAGGCGGTTGAACGGCTACAGGAAAGCAGCGGTCTTCAGCGTCTCAACGGGCCTGTTCGGCTACAGGCCTGTCGTAACAGTATACCTGCCCGAAGATCGGCTTTAAGGCTCAGGAGCTGATTTCCTTCTAACGGCATGTCTTGCAGGATGACGAGCTGCACGAGCTGCATCCCGAACCGGAGGAGGCAACAGGCTTTTCCACCCCGCTCATCCCGAAAAGAGAGAACTTCTTTGTGAGGTTTCCCGAGCCGCACTTCGGGCATGAAACATCGGGATTCGGGCCGGAGACGAGTTTTTCAAACTCCTCCGCGCAGTCATTGCATTGATATTCATAGACGGGCATAACAGTAATAATATAAAAAAGTACAAACCAAAAATCAAAACCCCGGAGAGGTTCTATTCGGGGACCTTTTCCCAGTCCTTCAGGAAGTTCTCTATCCCGAT
>JALSHG010000030.1 GCA_026982355.1 Thermodesulfovibrio sp. | reverse complement strand
GCTGAAAGACAGGCTGCCTTACAAAGGGCCAAGGAACCAGCAGAGACAGCCCATGTAAAAGATTTTGCTGCTCATCATCTTGTAAGGACTTCCTATGGAGGCATCTTTCTCTTTATTCCCTTAATCCTTGAGATGAAGCTCGATTCCATTTTTAGCGAAACGGGCTTTTATGGTTCTAAACAGATTCCCAGAATCAACTATCTGATGAGTTTCGTGGCCTTGAAACTCATCGGCAAGGAGAGGCTATCCCATGTCATAGACCTCAATTTTGATTACGGACTGGGTACCTTTGCCGGACTTAATGTCCTTCCCAAAGTTGCAGCCATGACCCAGTACTCGTATCGTAACCCCCACCAGTTAGTGGTAACGCTACTTAAAAAATGGAATATCGTGCTCAAGGAAAAAGGTTATATACAGGGCCGACATATCAATCTGGATTTCCATTCTATTCCTCATTGGGGAGAAGAAAGCCAGTTAGAGAACCACTGGGTCCCCACCCGTGGTAAGGCCATGAAGAGTGTGTTGTCCTTCTTTGCACAAGACCTTGACACTACCTGCCTTTGTTACTCTAACGGCCAACTCTCCAAAGAGGAAGCCCCTGACGAAGTCCTTAACTTTGTCTCATTTTATTACAAAAGCCATGGTAAATTCCCTGAATGCCTGGTTTTTGACTCAAAGTTGACGACCTATAAAAACCTGAATATCCTTGATAAAGATTTTGGCATCAAGTTTATAACCCTAAAGAGGCGTGGTAAGAACATCCTTCAGGAGATCAAAAAGATCAAGACCTGGAAGAAGATTAGGCTCAATAGCCCCACTCGTAAATATCAACTGTTAAAAGTCCATGAGGAAACTATAACCATAAAGGACTATGAAGGCCCAATTCGACAGATTGTAGTCACTGGTACAGGACGAGAATTGCCGATGCTTATCATTACCAATGATTTTGAAGCAAGAGCCAAAGAGATCATTGAAACCTATGCCCTTCGATGGTTAATTGAAAACAACATACAGGAAAATATCGACTTCTTCAGCCTGAATGCCCTTTCATCACCAGTAATTGTTAAAGTGGATTTTGATATCACCATGACCTTGATTGCCAATACACTCTACAAGACTTTAGCGAGCAAGTTTAAGTTGTTCGACAGATCAAAACCAAAGACTACCTATAGAAGCCTTGTTGAGGGCAACGCAAAAATTGCTATTACCCCCAATAAGGTTGAAGTAAGGTTCGGCAAAAAAGCATTCAACCCAATGATCATGGATTGGATTAGCTCGTTACCAGATATAAAAGTGCCCTGGATGAACAACAAAATTATTGAATATTCATTCGAGTGAATTAGTATTTTTTAGTACCCGTGATAATTGCTGTTAAATGATAAATGGAGAATGACACCCTTAAAAGAATTTACACAGAAATCTTGACATTACCCGCGCAATTTCAGGATTTGCATTTTTTATCAGTTTGATGTATCATTTCTTCCACATGGAAAACATTTTCCGGCGGTTATACCGGAGGGGCCACACCCGTTCCCATTCCGAACACGGCAGTTAAGCCCTCCATGGCTGATGATACTTGGGCCGCGAGGCCCTGGGAAAGTAAGTAGCCGCCGGATTAATTATTCAAAAAAAGAAGGACAGTGATTGCCACCGTCCTTCTTTTTTTTGCCGCATAACACATCCTTCCTATAAGAAATTTAAATTTACAAATTTATAGGTTGACATGAGAGAATATGCTGGATTATCATTAACCTTATTTTTTAAAGGAGATTTATGGAATCCCCAATAGTTTATCCGGTTAACAAAATGGTAGAAGCAGGAATACCCACCTATGTGGCTTTTTCGTGGGTGGCAACGGCGTTTATCCTCATTGTCGCCTTTATGGCGCGGAGGTCGCAAAAACTGGTCCCCCGGGGGACGCAGAATGTCGTGGAGGTGCTGATAGAATTCTTTCTCGACCTTGCTGAAAACACCATAGGTCATATGGGACGGCACTTCTTTCCTTTTATTGCAACGATAGGAATATATATTCTCGTCTGCAACTTCCTCGGGTTAATCCCTGGCTTTTCCGCCCCCACCGATAACCTGAACACAACGGTCGCCCTTGCATTGCCGGTGTTTTTCGCCACTCACTACTACGGGATCAAGACACACAAGCTCAGCTACATAAAACACTTCGTGGGCCCTATACGGTCACTCCCCGCGTTGCCGTTGATGATTCTGATGTTTGTGATTGAGGTAATAGGACATCTCGCAAGACCATTGACACTCTCTGTGAGGTTGTTCGGCAACATGATAGCAAAGCACAAGATTCTCCTGATACTGGCGATACTCGCGCCGGCGATCGTGCCGACCACCATCCTGGGGCTCGGCGTGCTTGTCGCTGTCATCCAGGCGTTCGTCTTTGTCCTGCTTACCGCGCTTTATCTTGCCGGTGCAGTTGAAGAGGCACATTAAAATAAATTTCAAATAAAAAAAGGAGGGAAAATTCATGAAAAGGTTTTTTGCATTGACAGTGCTCGTCCTGATTATGCTGAGCATGGCCCCGGTGGCTTTCGCCGCGGAAGCAGCAACATCTTCGTCACCTGAAAGCTCGAAATTCATGTACTACAGTCTGGCCGCCCTTGCGAGCGGCATAGCCATCGGACTCGGCGCCCTGGGTGCCGGTGTCGGCATAGGTGTTGCAACAAGCAAGGCATGCGAGGGAATAGCAAGGAATCCCGGCACATCCGGAAAGGTAACCACCACAATGATTATCGGTCTGGCAATAGCCGAGTCCTGCGCTATTTACGGACTCGTGGTTGCTTTAATTATTCTCTTTGTGAAACCGTTTGGCTTCTAAGAAAGTAATCTATTTATAAGCTGAATAATACTGAAGAAAGGCAGGAGATAATCTCCTGCCTTTCTTTGTGTATTCTCCTGCCCGGCAATATCATTTTTCGCCCTGAAACTGTTAAAATCTTCCTGTTGTTCATAACACCATCCGGGATTTTCTGTACCCCTGCAAGGCAAATTTGCCTGAAAAAGGAAATAAATGATAAATTAGTGGTTATGTGTAACGGTATTTTCAATGCAACTCATGAGTTGCATGAACAGGCAGGCTCCCCTGCCCCCGGCGGTGTTTTTATATCACTGTAAGGAGCCTCTTGCAAAAGTGTGAAAATGCCTGCATATGTCATTTCGACCGGAGGGAGAAATCTTCTGGTATAAATGAGTTATAAGACCCCTCTCTCCGCTGCATGTGACAGACGGAGGACTTTTGCAAGGGCCCCTGAGGTTAAATCATTTTAAAAAGGAGAAGCAGTGGGATTAGTCAACCGGCTTAAACAGGGACTGTTCAAAACCAGGAAATCACTGATCGACGAGACCGAAAGGCTGGCACGCGGAAGAAAGGTCGATGACAGCCTGCTTGAAGAGTTTGAAGAACTCCTGATTATGGCCGATGTCGGCCCGCAGGCGGCGAACTCGATAACAGAGGCCCTGAGGGACAAGGTCAGACAGGAGAAGATACGCAATGAACGCGATCTCAGGGAGGCATTCAAAGAAGAGGTCAGGAAGATTCTCAAGGAAGGGCACAAGGTGATGTGTGCGGGGGAGAACCCGTATGTCATCCTGACCGTGGGGGTCAACGGCGTAGGCAAGACCACCACAATCGGCAAGCTCGCCAGGCGTTTCACGGATCACGGCTTTACCGTGACACTTGCCGCAGCGGACACATTCAGGGCTGCCGCCATCGAGCAGCTTGAGATATGGGCCGACAGGGCAGGAGCGCAGATCGTCAAGCACAGGAGCGGCGCGGACCCGGCTGCGGTCGCATTTGATGCCGTTGCCTCGGCCAGGGCCAAAAACATCGACGTTGTGATAATCGATACCGCCGGAAGACTCCATACCAAGTCAAACCTCATGGAAGAACTGAAAAAAATCAAGCGCGTTGTCAGCAGGGAGAAATCCTCGGCCCCTCACGAGGTGCTGCTTGTCCTTGATGCGGTATCCGGCCAGAACGCGATCAGCCAGGCAAAAATGTTCAACGACGCAGTCGGTGTAACTGGCATTGCGCTCACGAAACTGGACGGCACCGCCAAGGGAGGGATTATCCTGGCAATAAACAAAGAGACTGATATACCCGTTAAATTAATCGGCGTGGGAGAGGCGGTTGAAGACCTTCGTGATTTCGATCCCGACGAGTTCGTTCAGGCCCTGTTTGAACCTTGATGCTGCATGGACCGGAACGGACACCCCGCGGGAAGGCGATACAAGCGGACGGCTGAACTTTCCAGGAAAGGACAAACCATGAAAAAAGTCCTGATGCTTATATTCTTTTTGTCTTTCTGGCTTCCGTACAGTCTGCATGCGCAGGAGTTTTCGCTTGATGATCTGTACGGGCTTGCCCTGAAAAAGAGCGGGACAATAAAGATCTCGGAAGAGAATGTCTATATTGCGGAGAAGGAGAAAGACAGGGCTTTGTCCACACTGATTCCGAGATTTTCCGCCTTTGGATACCATACGCGGTACTCGGAAGAGAAAACCGTGAACGCCTCCCTTATGCAACCGGAGTATACCAACGAGTGGGGCCTGAGGCTGGACCAGTCTTTCTCACTGAGCGGCAGGGAACTGACGGCCCTCAGGATCGCCGGGGAGGGAATAAAGCAGAGCATGCTTGAGCTCAGGGCTGCAAAAGAGGAATATCTCTTCAGCGTTGCCTCTTCTTATTACAATGTGCTCAAGTCGAAAAAGGCGCTCGAGATAGCGCGTGCAAATGTGCAGAGACTGACAAAACACAGGGATGCCGCCAGGACAAGGCTTGAGGTCGGCAAGGCCACAAAGACGGCGCTCTTACGCGCAGAAGCGCAGCTCGCAGGAGCGCACTCGGATCAGATCAGGGCTGAAAACAATCTGAGACTCGCAAAGGCCGTTCTTGCAAGAACAGCCGGTATAAGCGGGGAGTATGATCTCCGGGAACCGGATTCAGACGGTACCGTCCCTGTCCATGAAGAAGAGTTGATGTTGTTAACCGGAGATTGCCGGATGGGGGTTCTCGATTGTCTTAAAGAGAGGGCGCTCTCGGAGAGGGCGGAAATAAAAAAACTCCGCATACAGAAACAAATCGCGGAAGACCGGGTCGGATACGCCAGGGGGGCATACTGGCCCAGACTGTCCATAGAGGGAGTGTACTACAGACAGGAAAACGAGCCGTCCACGCCTCTTGAAATGAAAGAAAGAATTTACGGTGCGCTGAAACTGGAGTTCCCGTTTTTTGAAGGCGGGCTCAGGGTGGCGGAAGTCGCCCAGGCAAAGGCGCGCCTGAGACAGGCGGAGCACAGCCTCTCGGATATGAAGCAGTCGGTCAAGGTGGAGGTTGAAAATTCGTACCTCAACCTGCTGGCGGAATGGGCCGTTATCTCGCGCTTGAAGGCGGAAGCAGCCTATGCACTGGACAACTACAACGCCGTCTCAAAACAGTTCCGTTACGGCCTCGCCGACAGCGTTGCCGTCATGGATGCCAATACGCTGCTTATTACCGCTGAAAGACAGCTCGCAAATGCCGGCTATGATTATCAGTTATCGATCTTAAGGTTAAGAAAGGCAACAGGGACACTGTTGAAACGGATTATCAGTGAAAACCGCGAATAAGCCCGCATACTCAAACTGAAGGCAATACCGCGCACCGGCCTGTCAGGATTTCATATCGTTTCTTTGCGTGATTGCACCCTGATGTTGCATGAACGGACAGAGGAGTCTGCCGGAAAATCTTTATAGAGCGACAGGAATCGCTGAAGAGAAAGCTTATGTTCTGGGTGGTAACGGCATTATACGGACTTGCAAACCTGTACACATTTTTCAAGCTCTCATACTTCCTGGATTACGGCATCACGGCTGAAATCCTCCTTGGGCTTGCCGTTCTGTTTCTCAACCTGTCACCCGTGTTTATCAATTTTTACAGCCTGAGGGGCTCCGACAGGTCGGCGAGGATACTTGCGTACACAGGCTACATGTGGATGGGATTCCTTGTGGTCTTTTTCCCTGCGGGAATACTCCTGGAAATTTACAATCTCACGGTCCGGTACAGTGATTACAGTTCAATGGCGCTGTCTCCGGCTTCGGTATTTCTGGTCCCGTTTCTTATCTCCGTGCTGGCGAATATTTACGGTTACTTTGAGGCCAGGCAACTGTGCGTCGAGCGTTTGACGATCAAGACTTCCAAATTGCCGCCCACTGCCCGGAGGCTTAAAATAGTGCAGATTTCCGACCTGCACCTGGGGATCATCATCAGGGGCGAGACACTGGATAAGGTCATCGACAGGATTGAAGAACTGGACCCCGATATAGTAGTCTCGACAGGCGACCTCGTTGACGGCGTCACCGTGCATATCGACTACCTGACGGAGAGGTTCAGGAAAGTGAAGCCGCCTCTCGGCAAGTTCGCCATAATAGGCAATCACGAATTTTACGGCGGACTGAAAAACACCCTGAAGTTTCTTGACGCAGCCGGGTTCACCGTGCTCGAAGACCGCGCCGTCACACTGGGAAACATGATTAATATAGCGGGGATAAGCTATATACCGGAAGGAAGAAAACACCGGGAGCAAAACAGCAACACCGTTTCCGCAAGGGAAATCCTCTCCGGGCTCGGGAGCGACATCTTCACTCTGTTGTTAAAGCACACATCCGATGTTGAGGATGGAACCACGGGACTCTTTGATCTCCAGCTTTCGGGGCATACACACAAGGGGCAGATGTTCCCCATAAACCTTGCCACGATGTTCATCTTCAGACATCATTCTGGTTTCACACAACTGCCTGACGGCTCCGCCATTTATGTCAGCCGCGGAGCCGGGACCGCCGGACCGCCCGTGCGCTTTCTTTCAAAGCCTGAGATAACTCTCATTGAAATCATCCCTGAAGGCAAAAGCGCCCCGTAAAAACTCCATGTCCCCTGATGCAGCATAAAGCCGCAGGCGGTGTTTTTGTTGTAAGGTGAACTTTGAACATGGTTTTTGTATAATTGTAATCAATTAACCTTAATGTTGCATAAACGTGCAGAGGAGTCCGCCGGTATTTTATGCAACTGTAAGGTTGAAATCGACAGTGAACAGGAGGCGTTGATGGAAGCAAAAATAAACAAGGGCGTTTTATCACTGGTTGAAGGCGACATAACAAAACAGGATACCGATGCAATCGTAAATGCCGCAAACAAAAGCCTCAGGGGCGGAGGAGGCGTGGACGGAGCCATTCACAGGGCCGGAGGCCCGAAGATTCTTGAAGAGTGCATAAAAATAGGGGGCTGTGAAACAGGCGAGGCGGTTATCACCACAGGCGGCAATCTCCGGGCGAAATATGTGATACACACGGTCGGGCCTGTTTACAGGGACGGGCTTCATGGCGAACCGCGGCTGCTTGAAAACGCATACAGGAACTGCCTGAAACTCGCGGCATCAAAGGGCATAAAGAGCATCGCCTTCCCCTCCATCAGCACGGGCGCCTACGGTTACCCTCTGGAGGATGCCGCTGAAATCGCCCTGAAGACGGCAATAAACTGCCTGAAAGAGGACAGCGGCATCGAACTGATCCGTTTCGTCCTGTTCGGGCAGAACGCCCTGTCTGTATATGAGAAAAAACTGAAAGAACTCCTTTAGTCTCCGAGATTGATGTACATAACGCCCTTTGAAGAGGTCACGTGTATCTTTTCAGGGCGTTTTTCCCGGACTCCGCCGGAAGACTCTTCGGGAACGGCCGCATCCATTTCTTCCGCAGGGGCGCCGGGGGCTTCCCCCTGGGTGGCGACGGGGCCTTCATCCTGTAATTCGTCAGGCCCTTCTCCGTCGCCCGTTTCAGGGGATTCCGCCGGGCTCTTCTCGCCGCCGGCCAGTGTCCTGTATGCATGGGCATAGGCGAGCATGGTGACGGGCATGGTCACAAACAGGCCGACAACAAGGGCCAGCGCGCCAGCAAGGTTTATCAGCCCGAGCAGCAAACCAAACAGAAAGAGGTCCCACTTTGCTCCTTCGGTGGCTTTGCTGCTGGCCTTGAGCGCCTCTATGGGTCCGAGATTCCTGTCAACGATAAAATAGGGGGTCAGGCTGAACTTTACAGCCCATATAACCCCGGGTATCACCAGCAGGAGCGACCCGCCCATGATGATAAGTCCGTACAGAAATGTGCCCGCAATAAAATTCAACAGGAGATTAAAAGACGAGAGAAGATCATCCAGCTTTCCTTTTGTCCCGTCACAGAATTTAAGGCTCACCTTTATCAGCCCCATCTGGACGACAAATCCAAGGAGCCAGCCCGCCAGGAAAAGCGTAAGGCTTATAATCGGAAATTTCTTTGCGAAACCGGCTATAATACCGGGAAGATTCTGGATTAAAGATGCAGCCAGGAGAAGCACGATAAAGAATCCCAGATTGCCCTTTACCGTCTCCCACCCGAATCTTACGGCGTCCGCCATGGAAAATCTTCTCTCGCTCATATTATCAATGTCTCCTTCAGTTTTAATATTAAATTCAGTTCCTACGCTGTCCCCCTCCCCTGTCAGCCCTGTACACCGGCATTAAACCCCGGCGGGCAGGAGAGCCTGCCGGTTCAGCCAACATCACGGTTAATAACTTATCGGCAGACATGGTAATATACTTTAATGCAACGGCAAGCCGCATTTTCAGAGGCAACACACGGCATGTTCAGGCTGAGATCGGATTTCAGGCCCGCGGGAGACCAGCCCGGGGCCATTGAAGCGCTTACCGAGGGGATCAGGAAAAACATCAGGCACCAGGTGCTCCTCGGCGTGACGGGATCGGGCAAGACGTTTACAATCGCCAATGTGATTGCAAACTTCAACAAGCCCGCACTTGTCATAGCCCACAATAAAACACTCGCGGCCCAGCTCTACGGGGAATTCAGGACATTCTTCCCGGATAATGCCGTGGAATACTTTGTAAGCTATTACGACTACTATCAGCCCGAGGCATATATCCCCTCAACGGATACATATATTGAAAAAGACGCCATGATAAACGACGACATAGACAGGCTCAGACATGCGGCCACACGCGCGGTCCTTGAAAGAAACGACACCATTGTAGTGGCGTCGGTCTCGTGCATTTACGGCATAGGTTCACCGGAGGATTATCTCGGCATGCATCTCTTTATCGAAGAAGGGATGCATACGGAAAGGGATGCATTCCTTGCCCGGATCGTGGACATGCTCTATGAACGGAGCGAGGACTTCCGGAGAGGCACATTCAGGGTAAGGGGCGATGTTGTCGAGATATTTCCCTCGTTTTCCGGTGACTCTGCAATAAGGGTCGAATTCTTCGGGGATGATATCGATGGAGTGTATGAATTCGACCCACTGTCGGGCAGGGCGTCAAGGCGCCTCTCAAAGGTCGCCCTTTATCCCAACAGTCACTGGATAACGCCGAGGGACAGGATTGAGAGGGCCCTTGCAGCAATCAGCGCCGAGCTTGGGGAAAGGCTGGAGTTCTTTCGCGGGCAGGGCAGGGAGACAGAGGCAAAGAGGCTCGAACAGAGAACCAGGTTTGACATGGAAATGCTCAGGGAATTCGGCTACTGCCACGGAATAGAAAACTATTCGAGGCACCTGAGCGGAAGGGCGCCGGGCGAACCGCCTTTCTGCCTCATGGATTATTTCCCGGAGGACTTTCTGATAATAATAGATGAATCGCACGTAACGGTTCCGCAGATACGCGGCATGTACGAAGGAGACAGGTCAAGAAAGCAGACACTGATCGACTTCGGGTTCAGGCTGCCCTCGGCCCTTGATAACCGGCCGCTGAAGTTCAGCGAGTTTGAACACAGGGTCAAGAGGGCGATATATGTATCCGCAACACCGGCTGAATATGAGATAAATAAGTCAAAGCACAGGATCATAGAGCAGATAGTCAGGCCCACGGGACTGAAAGACCCGCCGATAGAGCTGAGGCCCGTGTCGGGCCAGGTGGACGACCTTCTGAAAGAGATACGGAAACGGGCGGCAAGGGGGGAGCGCGTGCTTGTGACCACCCTGACAAAGAAAATGGCCGAGGATATTACCGCCTACTATACGGACCTGGGGATAAAGGCAAGATACCTGCACTCGGATATCGACACACTCGAGAGAGTGGAGATTTTAAGGGACCTGAGGCTCGGGAAATTCGACGTGCTTGTCGGCGTAAACCTGCTCAGGGAGGGGCTCGATATCCCCGAGGTCTCGCTTGTCGCCGTATTTGATGCAGACAAGGAGGGGTTCCTCAGGTCAGCCCGTTCCCTTATCCAGACAGCGGGCAGGGCTGCGAGAAACATCAACGGCATGGTTATATTCTATGCGGACACTGTGACCGGGTCAATGAAAACGGCAATGGACGAAACGAACAGAAGGCGCAGGATACAGGAGGAGTACAACATCAGACACAACATAACGCCGGAATCCATCAAAAAGGATATCACGGATATACTGAGCTCAATCTATGAAGCCGACTACTGGACGGTGCCTGCTGTGGCGGAGGAACGGATCGAATATGAGAACGAATCCGAAATATCAAGGCTCGAAGAGGCCATGAAACAGGCCGCTGAAAAACTCGAATTTGAAAAAGCCGCTGAGCTGCGGGACCGGATCAGGGCGCTGAAGGAAAGGCTTCTCGCCCTCGGGCTGAGAAATTAGACGGCAGGAAAGGCCCGGCGCGGTTTCCCGGCGAGCCCTCCTGTCTGCTTATGCACCATTAAGGGTTACTCCGTCGGATAACCCTTTTTTGTCCAGCCCGGGAACCCTTCCCTGAGCCAGTAGACATTCTTGTATCCGTTTCTGACCAGCCTGACAACAGATTTATATGACTTCCAGCACTTAGGACCATTACAGTAAACGACTATCGGCGTGTTCTTGTCTTTCGGATATTTCTCCAACTGGAATTTGTCCTTGCTTTCGTCAAAATCAGGCCTCTTGGCGCTTTTCTCATTATAATAGGCTGATATCGCGCCCGGAATATGGTTTTCCACATATTCGCCCTTTTTCCTCGCATCGTAAATCCTGACCTTGCCGAGATTCGCCTTGACCCACTTCGCATCAACAACGGTCACTCCTTCAATCGACTCGGGGGTGACGGTTCCGGCGGTTGCCCGTCCTGCCATCAGCAGTATCGACAGTGCCGCCAATATTGTCAGAGTTTTTCTCATTACGACGTTCCTCCTTTAAAAATTTCGGTTGCCGACCTGAAGGTCTTCATTTATTGCCTGTGTCGCCGGCAACACCATGTCATCACTGGTGCCGCGGCCTGTCTTGAAATACGAGGTCTGCTCAATGATCCTCACGGTGAGTGCGGACAAACTGGAAGCCGCCCTCTCAACCTCCTTTGCAAGGGCGAAGTGTTCATTGATAATCTCCGATATATATTCCATGTTCCGGCTGACATCTTCAGATGCGGTTGACTGTTCTTCAGTAGCCGCGGCAACCCTCTGCACCATGTCCATGACCCTGTCGGAGCTTTCGACTATTTTCTGGAGGCTGTCTCCCGCCCTTGCCGCATTTGCCACTGATTCCCCGGCCAGTGTCTCCCCTTTTTCCATAATGGAGATGGATGTCTTGCTTTCCTTCTGTATGGAACCTATCTTTGCGGCGATTTCATCGGTGGCCTTTGCGGTCCTTTCGGCGAGTTTCTTAACCTCGTCCGCAACAACGGAAAATCCCCTGCCGTGCTCTCCTGACCTGGCCGCCTCTATGGCGGCGTTCAGGGCAAGAAGGTTCGTCTGGTCGGCTATGTCCTGTATCACCGAGACTATTTCGCCGATCTCATCCAGGTTCCTGCCGAGTCCTTCGATTGTCTTTGATGCCTCGCTCACACTGCCTGCAAGCCTTGTTATGCTTTCAACCGTGGCGTTGACAATCTCTTTGCCGTTCATTGCCGTATCATAGGAGTTTTTCGTCGCCTCGGATGCCTCGGCCGTATTTTTCGCCATATCCAGGATTGTCTGTGACATTTCATTTGACGCATCTGCGACCTGGACACCCTTTGTGCGCTGCTGCTCCGCACCCTGAAGCAGCTTTTTGGACAGGGCGGAAAGCCCCTCGGTATCAGCGGACATGGTCTCCACGGAAACCACGATCTTGTTGAAGGCATCCCGCAGGTTCTTGATCATGCCGTTTAACCTCTCAGCCATGTTTCCCATTTCATCCCTGCTGTCAACATTTATAGCATGTGTAAGGTCGCCCCCGGCCACCTGCTCAGCCGCCTCCGCAACTACATCGATGGGTTTTTTGACGGAGCGGACGATTATTATGCCGAAGGCGATGAAAAACCCCAGAACAACAAGGGAAACCACCACCGTGACCCTGTTGAGTTTCCGGATAACCCGCTGGCTGTCCAGATAGTCCTTTTTCACATCTTCCTTCAGTATGCCGGCAAACCTGTCTATGGATTTCATGATCAACGGCTTGTGGTCCAGCCAAGCATCGTATAAATCCGGCACCTTCTCCGGGTCGTTGTCGAAATAGCTCTCCAGGAGTTCCCCCGCAACCCTGTCTTTAAATCCCTTGTATCCCAGCTCAAAAGTCTTTTCAGCCTTTAAGGCCTCTTCAGATAACCGGTATCCCGCCAGTGAATTCCTGACCCCGCTCCATGTGCTGTCAATATTCTTCAATGCCTGTTTCAGATGCTCTCCTGAGCCTATCGGTGCGACAACGTCGGCCTGAACCCCCGCCATCCTGAATTCGATCTCCCTGAAGAACAACTGTATCCGCCTGAGATTGTCCAGCGGGATGACCTTGTTGTTGTAAATGTTTTCAAGTGTATTTACCTGTCGCCCGCCTGTGATGGTGGTCAGGACGGCAAAAGAAGCCGATATGATGATACCGGTCACCACAACAGCCAGGATTTTATGGGTGATTTTCAGGTTCTTCAGGGACACGAAAACCCTTCCTTTCCCGCTTTCAGCGGTCAATGGAACATTCAGCACATTATTCCGCTGCATAGTTACTGTAGTTATCGGCGGAATCCGGCCTGTTCTTTAGATCTTGCTGCACCGGGGGAAAAACATGGTAAAGGCAAATACACTCTGACGGGAACGGGGGGACTATGATTAACGAAAAACAGCCCACACCCTTTTAAAAGGGTGTGGGCTGCCTTGGGACAAGATGTAGATAAATATTGAGGTTAATGCTCCTCCGCGGGATTTGCGTGTCCTATCTCCCCGGTCTTTATCGCTATTGCGACCTTTGCAAACAGCGTGAAGATCAGGAGACCGATTGACCAGACCCCTACAGAGATCCAGAGTTCCAGGGAATTGGGGAAATATTCGTAGATCTCACCCAATGTGCCGGGGATAAATCCGGGGAACACGAGACCGATGCCCTTTTCTATGTAGACACCTATAAAAATCAGCACGCATGCCACATTAAGCGGGATAAAGCTCCTCCTCAATGTCGGAATCAACAGGATCAGGAAGGCGATCGAATTGAATATAACCGCTGTCCATATCCATGGAACAAGCTGGTCGTGCCCCTGCAGTCCGTAGTAGAGATAATTCAGGGCCGCAATATGATCAGTGGCAGAATAAACCTCCTTGTAAATTTCCGCTATGAGGAAAAAGAGGTTGAACGCCATTGCCCACGTTATCAACTCGGCAACCTTGAAAAGTGATTCATCGGTGATCTCCAATTTGGTCCTCTTTCTTATGATCTGAAAGATGATAAGCATAAAGGCAGGACCTGAAGAGAATGCCGATGCTATAAACCTCGGCGCCAGAATGGCGGCGTTCCAGAACGGTCTTGAAGGAAGACCGGCATACAGAAAAGCCGTAACAGTATGAATACTGATTGCGGCAGGGATGGAAAAGATTATAAACGGCCATATAAACCCAGTCTTATACGGTTTCCCCGCATATATTCTGGCAAGTGCGTAAATTACAAGGAACAGGTTCAGGAACAGGTACAGGTTCAGCACGACAACGTCCCACGTGAGAATGGACTGGGGGAAATTAAAGATGCCGATCCCCGGGAGAAGGTGCCAGAATCTTTCGGGGCTGCCCATGTCAAGCAGAATGAACATAAGGCACATCGACACGGCGGCAACAGCCATAACCTCACCGATCAGGACGATATTGCCGATCGGTTTGTACTTGTAGACATAATAAGGAATGACCAGCACAACCGCCGCTGCGGCAACACCGACCAGGAATGTAAAGTTGGCGATGTACCAGCCCCATGAGACTTGGTTCCTCATGTTGGTGACGATCAGGCCCTCACTTGCCTGCTTGACAACAAAGCTGATCCCTATTGCCGCCAGCAGCAGAAGGACGCCAACCCACAGCTTGTATGCCCTGCTGCCGGTAGTTATGGTTCTTATGATTCCATTTATCGCATCGATTAACATAGCTCTACCTCTCCTCTATCTTTTAACGGGTCTGCCCAGGCTGAAAAAATAAAAGAATTTCGGGTTGGTATTGAGTTCTTCCTTAAGCCTGAAGACTTTTAAATGTTCAAGGATATACCGTATCTCGCTCTTCGGATCGAGCAGGTTGCCGAACTTTCTGGCGCCCACCGGGCATATCTCGACACACGCCGTATACCTGCCGGCTCTCGATCTCTGGATGCAGAATGTACATTTTCCGACCGTTCCTTTATACTGGGGCCTGTTTCCAAGATAGTGCATGTTGGGGTTTATCTCTTCTTTCGGCACATGGGGTTTTCCCCAGTTGAAGTTCCTGGCCCCGTAAGGGCATGCCGCCATGCAGAAACGGCATCCGATGCACCAGTTATAGTCCACGACGACTATTCCGTCAGGCTCCTTCCACGTAGCCCGCACCGGACACACTTTCACGCAGGGCGGGTTTTTGCACTGCTGGCACTGAACGGGGACATAATACTTGCCTTCCTCGGGGACCGTTTCAGGATTGTAATAACGGTTTGAATGTTCAAGCGCCTGCCATTTCTTGTTCTCCTTTTCAAATTCCATCACCTTTATCCAGTGAACCTGCGGATTGCGCGACAGATTGTTTTCCTTGACACACGCATAGATGCACCTCCTGCAGCCGATACACCTCGAAAGATCAAGGGCGTAACCGAATACGACATCATCCATCGGCGGAGTGGCCTTTACGGTGATCTTCTTGCCGTACTTGAAAGACAGTTCGTCTTCCATCTTCTTGAGTATATCCTTCAGGTCATCCTCACTGAGTCTCTTGAAATGCTGCCTGAAGTATTCCTCCACCATGTAGGCATCAGCGTTTCCGGCGGGAAGCGCAAGGGCTGCAGCGCCTGCCGTAAGACCGGCAAGAAACTTTCTCCTTGTCAGGCTGCCTTTATTTTTCCCTTTGATATCTTCTGACATTTATCTGCCTCCAAAATAATTTCTCAATCGGTGTTACCTAATCCTTCATCAGCCGTACTTTCAGCGGTTTTCTCGGTGCCGGCATAGGCTTTACAGGCTTAAAAGGCGGGTTATGCGGATTGTGGCACTGCGTGCAATGCATATACTGTTTCTCCCCGTTCCAGTAGCCCGTCCTCTTGCCGTGAATACCCATCTTCCACTGGCGGTAGACATTTCCATGGCACTGCTCGCACACCTTGTAGTATTCATCGAAACCGACCAGCTTGCCGTCTATGAGCCGCAGCCTGTCTCTCTGTCCGGCGCTGTGACAGTCAAGACACCACCTCTTGTCATGATTGACCACCTCGCCGGGTATTTCATTATGGGGCTCATCCAGTTTGCGCCTCGTGTAATCGGTTTCCCACTCTTCGTCGTGGCAGTCGGAACAGGGGAACATCTCCAGTTCATTCATGGGGGCCAGATACTTCTTTATCTCCGAGACGGGCCTGTCGAAAGGCACATCTTCTTTTACCATTTCCGCCGAGGATTCCCCGTGGGCACTGGCTGCATATACAGCGCCGGGACCGTATGCAACGAGCAGAATGGCGACAACCACACTTGACAACACAAGAAAAGTAAGTTTTAGGCGTTTCATTATTTCATACCTCTTAAAGTTGTTTTATCGAGAAAAGCCTTAAGGAATTGCTGTACCGCGTAGAAAGTATACTCAAAAAGATATTTCAGAGTCAAAATAAAAAAAATTATGGAATTATAAACTTAACTTATCACGCGGCCGTACTGCGCTTCGGTGCGGGACAAAAGGTCTGCAATGAAAATGCCGATAAACAAAGGGGATAGATGACCATGACCTGTGTTAAAGTACAGTCACCCGTCATTCCTGCTGTCCCGAGGGCATCCGGGGACAGGGGTCCTTTCCTGAAATTAAACCGGACAGGCCGGAATGACAAAACAACGTCAACTGCTTGAGGTGACGGACAGATCCTAAAGCCGGGGCAGAACATGTTTAACAGCTTGAAATTCAAGATAACCTTTACCGCCTTTCTTATTACTTCCGTTATCATGACTTTCTCCACGTGGAGGGACATAAAAGAAACCGAACGGCTGCTGCTTGAAGGGCACCGGGAAAAAGCCGCCCTGCTTTCCGACAGGATAGCGCACAGCATCATGGTGCTCATGACGGAGAACAAGCGGCGGGACATACAGGCGTTGATGGAGAGCCTGGTCAGCGAGGGGAAGGAACTGAAAAGAATACGGATACTCCGGCCTGAAGACGGCGTCATAGTTGTATCTTCCGAGCCTGAAGAGGCCGGAAAAGTTTTTGAAAACGCCGGGATGATATTGCAAAACGTACAGGCGACGGAGGTCTCCTCAGGAGGACGGGGCAACCCGGAACATGTATCGAAATTCACTGTTATCAAAAACCGCAAGGCATGCCACGGGTGTCACGATCCGCGCAAGGATGTCCTCGGCATACTCGCAGTCGACATATCCCTTGATGATGTAACCGCGGCTGTCCGGGAGTTCAAAAGGGAACATCTCAGGGAAGCGGTGATCGGTTTTCTGCTGATCATGGGCGCCTTCACCGTTGTTGTCGGCGTGCTGATAGACAGGCCCGTCAGAAAAATGATAACCACTATCAGAAAGATTGAAAACGGTGATTTATCGGCAAGGATGGATGAAAACAAAAAGGATGAATTCGGTCTTGTGGCAAAGAGCTTCAACAGGATGCTCAAGACCCTTGAATCCGCAAAAGAGGAGATAGAGACCTGTCACGAAGAACAGATGCAGCGGGCGGCGAAACTGGCATCCCTGGGGGAAATTGTCTCAGGGATCGCCCATGAAATAAAGAACCCCCTTGCGGGGATCAGTTGCGCAGTCCAGGTACTGCAATCCGAAATGGACGAAAACGACGTGAGGAAAGCCGTTACGGGCGAGATACTGCATCACATAAAGAGGCTCGACAGGACTATCAAGGACCTCCTGAATTATGCAAAGCCGAGGCCTCCCCGTTTTGTACCCTCAAATATAAAAACCGTCCTGGACAAGGCTGTTTTTTTTGTTTATCCGGAGGCAAACAGACAGAAGGTCGTTATAAAGACGGAGATTCCGGATGATATCCCCGACATCATGATGGACCCGGACCAGATGCAGCAGATATTCCTGAACCTGATAATAAACGCGGTTCAGGCCATGCCGGACGGGGGGAAGCTCACCATCACCGTGTGTGAACAGGGGAAGGACGGAATTGACGAGCGCGCCATAAGAATTCCCGGGAGCGACAGGGTGCTGGCAATAAGGCTCGAGGATACCGGGAAAGGCATAGAAGGCAAATATATAGACAGGATATTCGATCCTTTTTTTACAAAAAAATCCAAAGGCACCGGGCTGGGACTGGCCATCAGCCGCAGGATCATACAGGAGCACGGCGGTGATATCGCAGTCAAAAGCGAAGTTGGCAAGGGGAGTATCTTTACGGTATACTTGCCGGTGGTGAGATAAGAAGTGCAGGTTGCAAGGTCAATCCGCAGGTCATGGTGCAGATGAATCCGGGGGTGTTACTTGCTTCGCGGAAAAGTTCTTGTAATTGATGATGAAAAATTCATACTGAAGAGCCTTAAACAGCACCTTGAAAAAGAAGGCTGTGAGGTTTCAACGGCGGAATCCGGGGAAGAAGGGATCGAGATATGCAAAGCCGATACCCCTGACGTTGTCCTGCTCGATCTGAACATGCCGGGAATCAGCGGCATCGAGACACTTACCGCCCTCAAAAAACTGGACAGCGACCTCATCGTAATCATTATAACCGCATACGGAGACATAGAGGCGGCTGTTTCAGCCATAAAACAGGGGGCATACGACTTCGTTGAGAAACCGTTCGAACTGAACAGGATCACCGTACTGATAAAAAAAGCCCTGGAAACAATCCATCTGAAAAGAAAAGTCGATTATTTCAGGGGGGAAAAACACGACACATACAGCTTTGACAATATTATCGGCGTATCCGCCGCCATCCGCGATGTCATCACGCTTGCCAAAAAGGTCTCCGAGAGTGATGCCAACACCATCCTGATTCAGGGGGAAAGCGGCACGGGCAAGAGCCTGCTTGCCCGTGCCATCCATTATCACAGCCCGCGGGCATCCGAGCCCTTTGTCGAGGTCACCTGCACCGCCATACCCGAGACGCTCATTGAAAGCGAACTGTTCGGGCACGAAAAAGGCGCCTTCACTGATGCGCGCTCAGCCAAAAAAGGTCTGTTTGAAGTAGCCGACGGCGGCACGATATATCTTGACGAGATAGGAGACATAAAATTATCCACCCAGGCGAAACTGTTGCGCGCCCTTGAGGAAAAAACATTCAAACGGGTCGGCGGGCTTAAGGATATAGCCGTAAATGTCAGGATAATAGCCACAACCAACAGGAAAGACCTTGAAGGGGCCGTGAGGGAAGGCACTTTCAGGGCCGACCTTTATTACAGGCTCAAGGTATTTCCCATTTTCATACCGCCGCTGAGAGACAGGAAGGAAGACATAATCCCCCTTGCCATGCACTATATAAGAAGATTCAACAGGGAATTCCGCAAAAATGTGCAGGGCATATCCCCTGAAGCGGAAAAGCTCCTTGCAGATTATCCCTGGCACGGCAATGCCAGGGAATTGAGAAACATCATAGAAAGAATCTGTATCCTGGAGGATACGGAGACCATATATCCCGAGCACCTGCCGTCCGAAATAGTCAATTATGCCGGAACAGCGCCGGAAGCCGGGGAAAACGCCTCATGCGATCCGGCCGAAGAGCGCCTGTCCCTTAAGGAAGCGGAAAGAATGCTCATAGAAAAGGCCCTGAAAAAGTCCGGAGGCAATCAGACGAAGGCCGCCGGACTGCTTGGAATATCCAGGGACGCCCTCAGATACAAGATGCAGAAACTGGGACTCCTGTAATTAAATCAGGTTGATTATAGATTTTTATTATTTTATTATAAATATATACCCTTTTTCACCTTTATTGGATATAATTAGAGCTGATTTTGTCTTGGTTTTGTTGATATAAAAAATCTCTGCGTAAATTTTCATAAAGTGCGTTATATAACACACCTGCAAACCGGGAGGAAGATATATGGCCGGCAGAGGCCTTAAAGAAACACGCCGGCAAAAAAATCGTTACTTTACCATACCTTTACCATGCCGGTCATCAAAGATGATCTCATTGCTCTATACATCTCAGACGTGGCACATGAATTGCTTTACCTACAGGTAGCGACAGTACCATTTTGAAATTGTGTTAAAAAATCATCTTCTAAGGAGAGGGGGGGAGTTTTCAAGGACCATGAAACAACGCAAGAGAAGACAACAAGCATTTACAAAAAATGAAAAGGAGGTGAAAAAAATGAAAAAACTGTTCCTCATATTATCCCTTGTCCTGTTATCAGCGGCTTTCATTTATGGAACGGCTGATGCCGTCACAGGGCAGTGCTCCAATTGCCACACCATGCACAACAGTCAGGACGGTTCCGCCATGGCCATCCTCGATGACAGCGGCACCAACCCCGACACCACACCCAACGCAACCCTGCTGATCACAAGCTGTGTTGCGTGTCACAGCACCACATCAACCGGACAGAAAAATACCGTCACAAACGCCCCTGCCGTATATCACACCACTGATCCAGGCGGCCAGGGAGGCGGAAAGACAAATGCAGGCGGTGATTTCTACTGGGTGAAAAACACCGGTGATGCTTACGGGCACAATGTGGAAGGCATTGCAGCAGCGGACGGCACGCTGAGCGCACCGCCCGGCTTTGATGCCGCGGCCACGGCCGGCAAAACGTTCGACGGCAAATCCATAGCAGTGGGAACCACATGGAGCAACCAGCAGGTCACCTGCGCGGGCACCTACGGATGCCATGGAACGAGGGACTCGGCAGAGCCCTTAACAGCGGTCAAGGGCGCTCACCACGGCAATACCGGAGGCACGGCCACGCAGGCATCCGCGCCGACCACGGTCGGAAACAGCTACAGGTTCCTTGCAGGCATCAAGGGGCTTGAGGATGCCGACTGGAACTGGAATGAAGGTACAGGCACCCAGCACAACGAGTATTACGGCAAGGACGGCAATGCCAATTATGCTGACACCGCCACCATGAGCTTTCTCTGTGCTGAATGTCACGGCCAGTTCCACAAGGATATCGGACGTCCTTCTTCACCATGGACAAGGCACCCGACTGACATCAACCTGCCGAACAGGGATGAATACCAGTACTATACGACTTACAACGTCCAGGCTCCTGTCGCCAGGCCTACCGTACCGGCTGCTGCCAGCAACATCGTAGCGCCGGGCGGCACGGGGGACACCGGCGCCATTGTAATGTGTCTGTCCTGTCACAGGGCGCACGGCTCGGATCAGCCCGACCTTCTCAGGTGGAACTATACCGGCATGGTTGCAGGCACGACCGGCAGCACAGCGGGCACGGGCTGTTTTGTATGTCACAGCGGAAAAGACGGGTAATACGTAACAAAGCCAGGAAGTGAGAGTTCTTTCCGCGATGTACGGGTGCAAGCAGGAAAGCCTGCACCCGGCGGTATACTCAGGAAAGCAAAAACCGGGTATCATGCCCTGCGGCATGATACCCGGAACCATACTCATCTGAATACTGGAAAAGATCTTGAAAACCGGAACCAAAAGGAGAAGAACAATGATAACGAGCACGGGGGGCATGTTCAGGAAGAGAGTGGGAAACGTCCTTTTATCTTGCATACTTTTTACAATTGTTTTCTTGTTAAGTCTTCCGTTGCCTCTTTCCGCCAAAGTTACCGGCATCTGTTCGAACTGTCACATAATGCACAACAGCCAGAACGGAGCGCCGGTAAACATGCCTGACACACCTTCCACTGTAATCGGATGGGACAGTAACGGCAGGCTATCAGGAGGCAGCGCCGACAACACGCCGTCCAACAATCTTCTGGTCACCAACTGTGTGGGATGCCATTCATCAAGCACGGCCAACACGAAAATAACAATGGGAAGCAGCGTTGTTCCGATTGTCTACAATACCGTACCGCCGACAACACCTCTGGCCGGCGGAAATTTCTACTGGGTCGCGTCCGACGATACAAAAGGGCACAACGTCTACGGAATTGCAGGGGCAGACGCAAACCTGAGCACAGCGCCCGGCAGGAATCCGGCGGGTTGCGACAATAGTTGCCACGACACCCTTGCTGCGGCGCCGAGTGCCAATAATTACTACAGGGGAGGCTGCCAGGGATGCCACGTGTTCACGTATCATCACGAGGATAACGGGGTGTACCGCTTTTTGAAAGGGCACGGTTATCCACAGCCGTGGCCCGACCAGATCGAAAACAGCAAAGACATCACAACCAACACCGATTATGTAGTAGGTGTGGAGGACAGCGACTGGGAATACACCACCGACAACGCCGGCGACCATAATTATTACAAGGGAACGAGTGACAATTACACAAGCGGGGGCGACAGTCTTACAACAAAACAGACCATCACGTCTTTCTGTTCAGGCTGTCACCAGAGGTTCCACGGCGTGCAGCCGGAAATAGGAAACGGCATGGGCTCGGGCAGCCCGTGGATACGCCACCCGACCGATATCCTTCTTCCGGATACAGGGGAATACGGCAAATACGATCCTGATGTCAACGCCGGCTACAGCGTCGAGGCCCCGGTTGCCTGGATAAATCCCGAGGCCCCGGTTCGCGGGGAAGCTGTTGTAATGTGCCTTTCATGCCACAGGCCGCACGGCTCGGATCAGCCGGACATGCTCAGGTGGGACTACCGCAACATGGTTACGGGAGCGACAGGCAGCTCTGCCGACACGGGGTGCTTCACCTGCCACAGGGACAAAGACGGCACATAGGAAGGTTCGTTTTCAATCAATAAAAAAGCGGGTGCAAGTCCTCAGGAGTGCACCCGCTTTTTTCATCCCGCCTACGCTTCGCTCCCGGGGGGAAACGGGGCGCCGCTCAACTATCCGCATTATCGGCGGCACGAAGTTGCTTTGCCTTTCTGCGGCGTTGTCAGGACGAACAAGCCAAACAGACTGACCGGCGGGAAGTGGACAGGATATGGCTCCTTTCCAACATGGCCGTACTCCTCTGCCGACAGGCAGGCGTGAAATGCAGGTCCACCGGCATGCATAATCCCACCGTAGGTGACCAGATCATTTGTTTCAATCCACGCCCCTGCATGAGGGGCGACGCCCATTTTTGATTTTTTTTCATCTTTCCCCTCCTGTTTCAATCCACGCCCCTGCATGAGGGGCGACTTCGCATAGTTCATTGGCGCATTTTATCTCAATGGTTTCAATCCACGCCCCTGCATGAGGGGCGACCATTTTGGACATTGCAGGTGTACCGATTCAGGGATGTTTCAATCCACGCCCCTGCATGAGGGGCGACCCTATTCTAATGGTGATAGCTACCCTTGATTTGGCGTTTCAATCCACGCCCCTGCATGAGGGGCGACCTGTCCGGGAGCGGAAAGGCGGTATAGGTCATGCCTGTTTCAATCCACGCCCCTGCATGAGGGGCGACCAACCGTCCAGAGCGGCCACCTGGACGGCCGATTTGTTTCAATCCACGCCCCTGCATGAGGGGCGACGTGGGCTGTATGGTGGGCTCACCGGGCGGCCCGGAGTTTCAATCCACGCCCCTGCATGAGGGGCGACCTCATAGCAAGCAAGGATTAAAAAAGGGTTAAAAGTTTCAATCCACGCCCCTGCATGAGGGGCGACCTGTAGCCCGCTATGAAAGCAATCTTGCCGCAATAGTTTCAATCCACGCCCCTGCATGAGGGGCGACAGTCCGTTCAGGACAGTTTCCGGCCGCTGTGGAAGTTTCAATCCACGCCCCTGCATGAGGGGCGACTCCCCACCTGGATCGAGACCGAGAATGTCATCCGGTTTCAATCCACGCCCCTGCATGAGGGGCGACTTACGTCGTCAGATGACGCAAGGGTTGTCTATAAGTTTCAATCCACGCCCCTGCATGAGGGGCGACGCGCAGTCGAGATAAGGGTTCGGGACGGCGGCCTGTTTCAATCCACGCCCCTGCATGAGGGGCGACGAGGAGATGATTTAGCGCGCCGGCCCCGGGCGCATGGTTTCAATCCACGCCCCTGCATGAGGGGCGACGGGATAACTATGGCCTGGATGATTTCGACATAGCCAGTTTCAATCCACGCCCCTGCATGAGGGGCGACACCAATACTGAAACAGGTATTTCAACCGGCAATGTTTCAATCCACGCCCCTGCATGAGGGGCGACTGTCTACTTATAACTTATTGTCTTTAAAGTGATAACTGACTGCCTTTTGCGATGCTTCTGTTTTAAAGGCTATAACTTTCTGATTGTCAAAGAACAACATTTGCAACTTATGTATTTCAAACATCTTTTGCGCAGTGCGACCCCACCGGTAAATTTATGTGAACTTTGAGTTCGCTCACCGGTCAAACAATCAACGGGCCATCATGATCAGGCGACTTTTTCAGGCCGATATGCTCGACCCGGCGTTTCCAGTTAGAACCGAGAAAATAAAACCTTAAACTGTCCTTTTCAGGATCAATTTCATCGATTAACCTCCGGCGCAACACGGTCCACTGTGCAGGATCAACAATGCACTCGAAAACCGAATACTGAACCCTCTGTCCGTAGTCCATACACGCCCTTGCGACCCTGCGCAAACGGCGCTCCCCACCATCTTCCGTAGAAACGTCATAACTGACTATCACAAACATAATATGGCCTCACTTCCATATAAACGGAGGGTAAGCATCCAGATCACCCCGCAGATGCCGTGCAAGCAACAATGCCTGGGAATGAAAGAGCAAGCCGACCGTCATTTTCTCGTTGATAAACGGATGTAATATCTCATCCTGCTTTCGCTTCTGATAGGCGACCAGCACTGTTTTCCTCACATCGTCATCCATAAGCACCGCACCGTTTTCTTTTTCTTTAAAACCTCTCCCCTGTACCTGTCCAAGATTTATCAGGGAAAGCGCCATCCTGTCGGCAAGGAAAGGCCTGAACTCTTCCATCATGTCGAGCGCAAGCCCGTAACGTCCGGGGCGGTCCCTGTGCAGGAAACCTACAGCAGGATCAAGCCCGGCCGTCTCAAGCGCGGAGCGCACATCATGCATTACGAGCGTGTATAAAAACGACAACAGACAGTTCACCTTATCCAGAGGAGGCCTTCTGTTACGCTCCGTGAAAGAGAATTCTCCTTTCTGCGATGTAATAAGATAATCAAAAACGCTGAAATACGTATGCGCCGAGTCTCCCTCAATGCCCCTTAGTACATCAAGCGATGATTCGTTCTGTATCCGTCTGAGTGATGAACTGATAAGTTTCGACGCCTGAGTGACCCTGCCGGCATCTGATTTCCCGGGATGATCTCTCAAGAAGCGATGCAGTACCGTCCTGCTGTTGGCAAGCTTTCCTGATAAAAGCGCCCTGGCAATGTTTGCAGAAGCGGATTCGTCATCCGCACGCCGGTACTGTTCCCTGCGCAACAGAACATTGCCCGATACCGGCCCCTGAACCTTTGCAAGAAAACGTCCGTATTCAGTAAGAAAACTTATGGAAACATTCCGCTCCGCACAATAACCCATCAAAAAGGGACTGCATGTCACCTGGCCGAAACAGACAATGCCGCCTATGGTATGGACAGGCACCCTTATGCGGATTTCCTTATCAACTTTCACAGTCATGACGCTCCCTCAAAGAGGGAGGCTTGACGGTTATGAGCCGTCTCAAAGACGGCCGTAATTAAAACTTACCTTCTTCTCGCTCACTATCACGT
>JALSHG010000029.1 GCA_026982355.1 Thermodesulfovibrio sp. | reverse complement strand
TAATTCTTTTGCTGGCATGGGTGTATTCCTCCTTTTAAAACTTTTTAGTCAAACTTATGGAGAATACACCCTTTCTTTTTTTTATTCAAATTTACACAGAATATTTTACGCTACCAAGGATCCGCGCTGTCGAACGCCGGATCGAACCGCTCAAAACAATTTAACGGACCAAACGGCCGGAACTCCCGGGCCATCAATGGGCCGGATCATTCGGAAAAGCCCATCCCCCTCCCCCGGCGAACACCGGGGGAGGGGCTGAAGGTTTTACGGCGGACTCCACAGCCCGCTTGTGCAACATTAAGGCTTACCTGCTTACCGCATAAGGCATTGCCCACGCCGTGGAGTTGTAATTCTGCGTGGTCTCATCGTCAAACATCTCTTTGTCCAGAACGTCAACGGCCGCATGATGATAACCCGCTGCATCGCCTATGGTATACGTCCCGGTAAATATTCCGTCACCGGCCTTCTCATCCCCGTGCGTGCCGTCATCATACATCAGGCGCCTGCTTCCGTGATTGGCCATCCAGCGCCGGTGTTCATGCGTGGTATAGTGAAGGTATACGTATGATCCCCTCTCGGAGCCGTCACTGTCAAGGTTTTCTATATCCGCGGTTACCACAACCTCCTCGCCGGGCGCAAAACGCGGCAGTTCCGAAGGCACGCTGAACATGGTTGCCGGATCATGCACCTCCCATCTCAGCTCACCGTCCACGTACGCCTTCACCGACCTGACGGATATCGTCCTTTTCTCACTGTCCTGTAAATTAATCTCCAGTGGTGATACGGCGCTGAGTCTCCAGTGCCTGCCCGGAAGGCCGTAGTCCCTCCGGAAAGTGGCGTATCTGATGCCTGTAGCCCTGATTTCCTTTCCGCCGAACTCGCCGTCGCCGTCCGCGTCTGTCAGAAAGTCACCTTCTATATTTGTTGTGACGGAGACGTCGGCCGTGTCTCCCTCGATGTGAACGGAAATGTCCCTTGAGATTACACGCACCCTTCTGAACCACGGCGGGATCGGGTCATCCTCCGCGGCCACTTCATACACCGGCGGTGTTACAACGCCGGCGGCGGTTTCGCCTGTCCCGTCCTCAACAACGCCGGTGGAAAAGAGCGCAAAATACGCACCGTCCACGGCGCCCCTGATAATCTCTTCGTCCGTTGAATCAGATGATCCGGAAGACGTGGAATCCGGCCCCGTCCCGCAGCCCGGAACAGATACGAACAGCAGGGCAAAGCAGCAAACAAGCAATCTTCTGAAATACATGATCAATCCCTCCTTTTGTTGTAACGTTCACTCCCTCCCCGGCCGTCATCCGCCAGTGGAGAGTGAATAAGGTTTTACGGCAGGCCCTCTGCCGGTTTATGAACCATCAGGTTAAAGACCCCTTCAGAATAAGCCGATATGACATAAAAAACAATATCTGAGGCTCTTGCAAAAGTCGCTTCCCCGTCACCTGCAGCGGAGAGAGAGGTCTTTATAACTCACAGTTGCAGGAAGACTTCTCTCTCCGGTCGAAATGACATATACAGGCATTTTCATACTTTTGCAGGAGCTGTTTAACTTTCGCAGCCAGACACTGTATAATTTTAAAAATTAGACCCGGATATTGCAGAAAGGTTTAACCAGACGGGAGACCAAACGGCATTTTAAAAAATTTATTTTCATTTATATTAAACTACATGACTGAACTTTAATGTTGCATAAGCCGGCGGGGGAGTCCGCAGGCGATGTTTTTATGCAACTGTAATGTAAACGTGCAGGGGAGTGTAATGATCAGGATACCCGATGACCTTTTATCAAAGATTATCAGGAAGGCCCTGTCGACCGGCGGTGATTATGCGGACGTTTTTGTTGAGCGCCGGATGCCGCTGTCAATACACCTTGAAGATGACAGGATGGAAAAACTCGTCTCAGGCATGGATGCCGGCATCGGCGTAAGGGTCATATTCGGCGACAGGACCGCATATGCATACACCAATGATTTTTCAGAGGACTCGCTGATGGATATTGCAGGGACTGCCGGCAGGGCGGTGAAAGAAGGCAAGGAAAAAGATGCTGTATTCGACCTGAGAAAGCTCAGGCCCCGGGTTGATTTCAGAATAAAGAATTATCCGCCCGGCGTTGAGATCGGCAAAAAGATATCCCTTGTGGAGGATGCAAACAGGGCCGCAAAAGGCGTCAGCGCCAGAGTCAGGCAGGTATCCGTAATCTACAGTGACTCTGTACAGAATGTCTGTATTGCGACATCGGACGGAACCATTGCGGAAGAAGAACGTGTTTACACCCTCGCCCTCGTCCAGGTCATCGCCGCCGAGGGCGATGTCCTGCAGACCGGATATGAGCCTGTAGGCGGGTTGTCGGGCTTTGAGCTCTTTGATGAACATCCCCTTGACGACATAGCCGCAAGAACAGCGCGCAGGGCCGTGGAAATGCTGAAGGCCCCGAAGGCTCCGGGCGGCAGAATGCCGGTTGTAATCTCCGCAGAGGCGGGGGGCACAATGATACACGAAGCCGTCGGACACGGTCTGGAGGCCGACCTTGCACAGCAGGGGTTGTCGGTCTACAGCAACAAGCTCGGACAGCGCATAGCATCCCCCCTGATTACCATTGTCGATGATCCGACATTGCCCAATAAAAGGGGTTCTTTCCGCTTTGATGACGAGGGCGTGCCATCGCAGCGGACTGTACTCGTCGAAAAAGGCATCCTCAAAGCATACATGCATGACAGGCTGACCGCAATGAGGGAGGGGGTATCTTCAACGGGAAACGGCAGGCGGCAGTCATACAAACACAGGCCTATCCCGAGGATGAGCAACACATTCATCGCACCGGGTGACGGCGACCCGGAGAAGATATTAAGGTCTGTTGAAAAGGGCTTTTTTGTCAAAAAAATGGGTGGAGGCCAGGTCAATACCGTTACGGGAGAGTTTGTTTTTGATGTTTCCGAAGGCTACATGATTGAAAAAGGACGGATCGGAGGGCCTGTAAGGGGGGCCACACTTATAGGCAACGGTCCGGAGGTTCTCCGGTCCATAGATATGGTCGGCAATGATATCGGCTTTGCGATAGGAACATGCGGCAAGGACGGACAGGGCGTGCCGGTATCCGACGCAATGCCCACTGTCAGAATTACGGAGATGGTAGTGGGGGGCGAGGTCTGAACTGACATCAACAAATATGTTCCGGACGGCGGATTGTGTGTAATGTAAACACTATCGATGTAATTATGATACATCTGTAATTGGTATCACATTGATTTTTAAGAATATTTTTTCTGGTATTTAATTTGCTTATTAATATAAGTTATGCGATTTCAGAACACTCTGAAAAAGGAAGTCTTTTTAAGCGGAAGGGGTCTCCATACCGGCAGGGAGATCAATATGAAACTCTCCCCCGCCCCGAGGGATACCGGTATAGTCTTCATAAGAACCGACAAGAGAAACATGAGTATGAAGGCCAGCGTTACCTCTGTTGCCGGGACGACCTTTGCAACCACACTTGCTTCAGAAGACGTGAAAGTTGGGACGGTTGAGCATCTTCTGGCTGCATTTGCAGGGCTTAATATAGATAATGCATACGTGGAGCTCGACGGCCCTGAAGTTCCGATAATCGACGGCAGTTCCATGCCTTTTGTCTCAAAGATAATCGAGGCAGGGATAGCAAAGCAGGCAAAGACCATTTCCTGCATACGGATACTGGAACCCGTTGTTGTTATTGAAGGAGCGTGCCAGATTGCCGTTACGCCGTACGAGGGCACGAAGATAACATACCGCCTGTTTCATACCCATCCGGCATTCGGGGAGCAGAAGCTGGGAATCGATATAACGACAATGAACTTTATCAATGAAATAGCGCCCGCGAGGACCTTTGGATTCCTCAGGGATGTCGAAATGTTGAGATCAAGAGGGCTGGCAAGGGGCGGTTCGCTGGAAAATGCGATAGTGCTCGGGGACAAGGATGTCCTGAACGGAAACAAACTCAGGTTCAAGGATGAATTTGTCAGGCACAAGATTCTCGATGCCGTCGGTGATCTCTCGTTAATCGGCCTGCCCATTTACGGGCATATCATTGCCAACAAATCCGGGCATACCCTGCACATAAAACTTCTCAGGAAGATCCTTTTGTGCAGGAACTCATGGGATATCGTCTCCGAACCGGCGGTCGCGCCGAGAGTCTCAAGGGTGACGGCGCAGGTCTGAACGGCATATCAATTTCCCGCGGGTTGCACCCATCCTCCGAGAGGCAAAAAAAGCTGTCCCTCCCGTAAAGCACGGACGGGACAGCTCAGCACTGAAGCGCGGCCAGAAACGCTATTTCTTTTTCTTTGTCGCTTTTTTCTTTGCGGTGGTCTTTTTCTTTGCAGTGGTTTTCTTGGCAGCGGTCTTCTTTGCGGTGGTCTTTTTCTTTGCAGTGGTTTTCTTGGCAGCGGTCTTCTTTGCGGTAGTCTTTTTCTTTGCAGTGGTCTTTTTAGCGGCAGTTTTCTTTTTTGCAGCGGCTTTCTTTTTGGCGGCCATTCTTTTTCACCCCCTTTCTTCTCCCTCTTGCATTACGGGAGCGGATTTACAGTCTTCCCAGAAGCAGAATCTTCTTCCCGCTTAAAAGTTTCCTGAGGAAGCGATCCCCTCTCTTCTTTTTCGTCTTAAACTCCGAATGACTCATCACCGTGTAATGAATCTCTCTTCCGAATCTTTTTTCTATCTCCCCCAGGCTCTTTTTAATATGGCCCTGGTCCGGGTCACACACGATAAACAGATTCAGGGAGGGAAGATTTGCATTGTTTATATAATCTCCGTATATAAACGCCGTCTTGGCATCCGAAGCCTTTAAAACGGATTTAAGAGCGCCCGGGAGTCCCAACGACTTTGCTATCAGGCCTTTCAGTTCGGGGAAAAGAGGTGAGTTTCTGTTGACCTTGAAATATTTGAGGTTGCCTTCCCGTTCGTTCAGAACAAGATCCATCTTTTGTAATTTATCGAGTTCTCTCTTTACTCCGGAAGGATTCTTGTTTACCAGTCTTGCAATCTCTCTGACGTAAAACCTCTCCTCAGGATTGTTGAACAGCAGGGACATGATATCCGCCCTGATTCCTGATGTGAAGAGTTTCTCCAGCATAACTTATTATAAATTATAAAAGATGGATCGATATTGTCAAGAAAAAAATACAAAAACAGAACATAAGAATACTTTTTGTAAACAATATTTATTGTTGCGGATAAATACTCCATCGTTGACGGAAAATCAACACTTCATTGCGGCATCAGCCTTGCAGCGGCATAAAAACATCGTCTGCGGGCTTATGCAACATTAAGGTCAATCCCCGTCGCCGCAGGACGGCGCTTTCCGCCGCTGAGACCCCGATACGGCGTCTCAGGACCTTACAGGTTCACCGCGGATTGCACTTTAAAGCACCTGTGCCTCCTGTGATATAATGATGATATGAAGGAGGCCATGTTTTACGAAAAGCTTGAAGATAAAAAGGTGCGGTGCTTTCTGTGCGCGCACCGGTGCGTCATCGCCGCCGGCAGGCGCGGCATATGCGGGGTGAGGGAAAACGGCGAAGGAACCCTGCACAGTCTCGTATACGGCAGGCTTGTGGCGCTGAATATCGATCCGATAGAGAAAAAGCCGCTCTTCCATTTTCAGCCTGCATCGACATCCCTGTCGGTTGCAACGGTCGGCTGCAACTTCAAATGCAGACATTGCCAGAATTATGATATATCCCGGTATCCGGAAAAACACAGGGATATTCCCGGAGACTATATAACACCGGAACAGGTGGTTGATACAGCGGTGAAAAAAGGGTGCAAGAGCATCTCTTACACCTATACCGAGCCGACGGTGTTTTTTGAATTTGCATACGACTGTGCGCGGCTCGCCCGTGAAAAAGGCATCAGGAATGTTTTTGTAAGCAACGGATATACCGGAGCCGAAGCGGTCAGGACGATGGCGCCCTTCCTTGACGGCAACAACATAGACCTGAAAGGCGATGATGAATTTTACAGAAAGATATGCGGTGCAAGGCTGCAGCCGGTGTTGAACACCATCAGGCTTATGAAAGAACTCGGCGTATGGGTGGAGGTCACAACCCTGATTATCCCGGGGTATAATGATTCGGAAAAATCCATTAATAGTATAATAGACTTTATCAGGTCGGTGGACCCTGCCATTCCATGGCACGTATCACGGTTTTATCCGACATATCAGCTCCTGGACCGGCCACGGACTCCGGTGGAGACACTGAGAAGGGCGAGAGAGGCCGGGCTCGGGAAGGGACTCAGATATGTTTACGAGGGGAACGTGCCGGGCGAGGGAAGTGAAAACACCTATTGCCCGGAATGCGGGGAGCTTCTTATAGAGCGGTTCGGCTACAGCATCACGCGGAACAGAATCAAAGGGGGCCGCTGCTTTAAATGTGAAACGGCAATCGATGGTGTCTGGGATGAGTGAAAGACAATGGATAATAAACTGAAAGATGAAATCCTGGAGCTTCTGTGGTCCCTGAGGGAAAAGGGCTCCAAAAGCTATGCGGACGTACTCAAGGGCCTTGATGACGACCGCGTAAGCGATGTTATACGGAAAATGGAGGCATCCGGGTTTATAACAACCTCAGGCGATGATATAGAATTCAAGGAAAAAGGAGAGTCCCGAGCAAGGGATTTAACCAGGAGGCACCGGCTTGCCGAGAGGCTTTTTCACGATGTCTTTGAAGTGGGAATGCACGAGAGCGAGGAGACCGCATGTGAAATAGAGCATTTCCTCTCTCCCTCCGTGACGGACAGCGTCTGCTCCTTTTTAGGCCATCCGCCGACCTGCCCGCACGGGAAACCGATACCAAGGGGGAAATGCTGTTCCAAATACAGGTCGGAATACAAACCGCTTGTCATGCCGCTGAAGGAGCTTGAGGTCGGTTCCAGGGGAAGGATCGTTTTCATAATTCCATCGGACAGCTCAAGGCTCGAAAGGCTTGCATCAATGGGCATTGTCGCCGGCAGCGTCATCAGGCTGAAGCAGAAGAAGCCGTCGTTTGTTCTGCAGGTCGACGAGACGGCCCTTGCGGTCGATGCAATGATCGCAGAGGAAATCTATGTGAGGGAAGTCAAGTGACCATCCGTGTTTTGCACCCTTCTATACGGACAGGTTGTGTTATTGTTCCTCAGGCGGTAAGACATTTTTCCCGGCCAGAAATTCTTCAAGATCCTTCCTGAGATCCGTGGGTTTATCCGGAAACGACACCTTCTGTCTCGCCTCATCCATCATGTTCTCATAGGTAAGCTTCCCTGCTTCCTTTTCCGCTTTCAGCGCGGCCTCGCCTGTGAGCACGCGCACGACGCCGCACAAAACTTCTTCAATGGCGGCGGTTGTCACCTTGCGCGCCCTTGTGGGCATCGCGGGCACCGCACCCTGGTGCAGCTCTTTCGCCCTCTTTATCACCGCCACAACAAACCTGTACCTGCTGTCAATCTTCGACCTGTCGAATTCGACCGGCAGAGAGATCACGTCTGTCTTGTCTTTTCGCATAACCGCTCCTTTATCTCCGGCACTCTCTGCCGGAATGCACATTGCACACACACTGCAGTCGCATCATAACATTAACAGTCGCATGAAAACATCGCCTGCGGGCAGGTGAGTCCGGCGGGAAAGCTTTATCCGCGATACCTCCGGGACATATCCAGCACGGCATATCGACATCTTCTGGGGTTTCACTTCCCGTTGAATCCTGCAACAGGGACATATTTCCGATATCCCATCGCTTGAGACTCCTGCAAAAGCATGAAAATGCCCGTATATGTCATTTCGACCGGGGTGGAAATCTTTCGGTATCGATGAGCCATAAGACGTCTCTCCGCTGCAGGCGACGGACGGAGGACTTTTGCAAGGGCCCGCTGTATAAAGGTTCCCGTCGCCTCAGAACGGATATTTCAATTTGTACTTCGCCTTTACCTTCTTTTTCGAGGGGAAATCCCTTGCAGATTCCACCATGAGTTTTATGGTCTCATACGGGACGTCTCTTGAATCCGCGTCGGAGTGTTTGAATGACAGGTGCCTAAGGAGCATTTCCCGGCTGCCGAATATGTCGGCGCACACAGGACAGCAGAACAGTTTGCTTTCCACCTTGTTTTCGACATATGTGTGGATCAGGTCCTTGTCGCTTGAGACCTGGAATGAAATCTTTGCAGCCGGATCTATGGAGCGGGTATGATTTTCGATATGGGCGACTATGCCGGATGTGGGAGACGGATGGTTGTTGTCAACGGCGAAACGGCAGTGCGGGCAGATATATATGGTCTCAGCATCCTCATCGACCTCATTTGTCTCGACATTCATTTTACGGCTTATAAGCCTGTCCGGATGCTCCTGCCTGATATGATCCGCCAGTTCACCGGAGGCCGTGAAGAATTCGTCGCAGAAAGGACAGAACAACAATTTCTGCAACACCGCGGATACGGCCTCATCAACATTCGAAACGCAATGTATGGAGTCTATGATTTCTGTAAAAGTTTCTATCTTGTTTTGCATTGTTTTGTTTTACGCAACTTTAATAATAACATTAATCCGGAAATAAAATCCATGCCTGAAAAATCGGGACAACAAAAAAAACCTGTTGACATTCGTTCCGTGTATGATAGAATTGTGGCAGGAAGAGAGGGCGAACCGGAACAATGCACTACATAGTAATCGGCAACGGCGTGGCGGGCGCCACCGCGGCCCTGAATATAAGAAAGACGGATGCTGAAGGCGATATAACGGTGCTGACCGATGAATCCCGCCCGTTTTACAGCAGGATCAGGCTGATCCGGTATCTTGCCGGGGAGGTCGATGAAAAAAAACTGGTCATTTATAAAGGCGACTGGTATGAGCGGAACAGGATCGATCTCCTCCTTGAAAGTCCGGTTGACTCGATCGACACGGAATCAAGAGAAGTGGTTATCACATCCGGGCGCACCATGAAATACGACAGGCTGCTTCTTGCCACGGGCGCCGTATCTTTTGTCCCGCCTGTCCCTGGTTCCCGCAAAAAAGGCGTATTCACCCTGAGGACACTGAAAGACGCCGCGGCGATCAGGGACTATGCCGTAAACGCAGGGCGGGTGGTGCTGATCGGGGGAGGCGTGCTGGGGCTTGAGGCCGGCAACAGCCTGAGAAAAACAGGACATCCCGTGAGTGTCGTGGAATTCTCCCCGCGCCTGCTCCCGAGGCAGATGGACGCGGAAGGCGCCGTGATTCTCAGGAAGCAGATGGAGGATATGGGCTTTACCTTTTATCTCGGCGCAAAGTCGAAAGAGATCACCGGCGGCGACAAGGTCGAAGGGCTCCTGCTTGAAGACGGAAGGGAAATCAGGTGCGACATGATAATCATATCCGCGGGCATAAGACCGAATGCGGGGCTTGCGGAAAAGCTCGGCCTGAAAATCAACAAGGGCCTGTCCGTCAATGACGGGATGGAGACCGCGATACCCGGCATATACGCAGCCGGGGACCTGATAGAACACAGGGGATCCTTTTACGGCATATGGCCCGCATCTGAAAAGCAGGGAGAGACAGCGGGCATAAACATGGCCGGTGGTGATGCAGTCTATAACGGCACCGTGCCGTCAAATATTTTAAAAATCGCGGGAATCGACCTGTGCGCAGCCGGTGATATAGACCCGGAAGGCAGGTTCGAATCGATTGTAAGCAAAGACGAAGAAAAATATATTTACAGGAAGCTGGTTATCAGCGGAAACAATATCACAGGGTGTATCCTTTACGGTGATATAAGCGGCAGGAAAAGGATTATCAGGGCCATTGATGAAAAGCGGGACATCGGAGGGATTAAAACAGAGCTGAGCCGGTGGAATACGGAGGTATTATAGCTTTGCATGAACGTGCAGAGGAATCTGCCCCGCAGGCGGTATTTTATGCAACTGCCAAGGTTAACAGGAGGTCTGTAATGGATAAGTATGAATGTTCGGTATGCGGTTATATTTATGACCCGGAGATTGGGGACCCGGAGGGAGGAGCAGCGGCCGGAACGCCGTTTGAAAAGCTCCCGGACGAGTGGGTGTGCCCGGTTTGCGGCGCGTCGAAAGACCAGTTTGAAAAGGCCGGTTGATTCAAGGGCCGCAACCTGCTATTTCATGCCGTCAAGCATTGATTTTGCCTCTCTGCCCGCGCCCGAATCCGGATCCAGTTCAACCGCCCTCTGCAATGCCGGCCTGGCATCGTCAGGCCTGCCTTCCGCCAGAAGGACAAATCCGAGGCTCAGCCATATCCTCTGGTAAGACGGCCCGACAACCGCCCCCATTCTCAACCTGTCCACTGCAATATCCGACCTCCCCGTGTAATGATAGGCAAGGCCAAGGTCATTATATGCATCCACATTATCCGGATCGAGCTTCACAACCCTCTCAAACATCTCTATCGCCTTAATAAACCTGTTTTCCCGGAAGTATTTCTCACCAAGCATTGCAAGCGACTCCGCGTCATCGGGAAGCCTGCCGGACTGAAGCGGCAAACCCTCCTCCATGTACGGAACCGGCGGAGCGGTCTCTCCCGACATTTCAACGGTATTTTCCCCGCTGCTGCATGACAGGAAGGCCATCATGAAAACGCCCGCCAGCACGGCAACAGCAGCGCTTGTCCATTTTCCGCAATCTTCAGACAGCATATCTAACAGTACATTTTTCATATGGCAAAAGTCAAAAAACCGTTCCCGCACGGTCAGGGAGACCCACGGCGGCCGGCCATCTTCATCAGATCTTCATGGGAAATTATCTTTATACCGAGCTCCCGGGCTTTCCTGAGCTTTGATCCGGGGGAATCCCCGAGCACGAGGTAATCCGTACTTCGCGAAACACTCCCGGCTGCGCGGCCCCCGTTGTCTTCGATAAATCTCTCCACCGCGGTCCTCGGCTCGGGCAGGGTGCCGGTTATCACAAAGGTAAGGCCCTCAAGGGGGCGTTGTTTCGCGCCTTCGCCTTCAAAATCAGGATTTGTTATCCTCAGGCCCAGTGATTTCAGTGTCCTGAGCGTGGCAAGATTCCCGGGGTCGTTGAAAAAACGCACCACCGAATCCGCCGTCTTTTCGCCCATCTGCTTTATGCGGAGAATATCCTCACGCTTCACATGGTACAGGTCTTCAATGTCCCTGAAGTTTCCGGCAAGCAGTTTCGCCGTATATTCACCCACGTGCAGAATGCCCAGCGAATAGATAAACCTCGAAAGAACCGCTTGCTTGCTTTTTTCAATAGCGTCTATGAGGTTCTGCGCCGATTTTTCGGCAAAGCGCGGCAGTTTGAGCAGGTCATCCTTCTTCAGCCTGTATATATCCACAAAATGCCTGATAAGCCCCCTCGAGTACAGCAGTTCCACGTTCTTCACACCGAGCCCTTCTATGTCCATCGCGGCCCTGGATGCATAGTGCCTGATACGCTCCTGAACCTGTGCAGGGCAGTTTAATCCTATGCACCGGTACGCCACCCCCCCGTCCTCCCTTTCAACGAGCGAGCCGCAGACAGGGCATCTCCCGGGGGGCGGAAAGGGTTTTTCCCTGCCGGTCCTTTTTTCTTTTATCACCGCGATGATATGGGGGATTACATCCCCTGCCCTTTCAACCACGACGGTATCCCCCGCACGGATATCCTTTCTCTTTATCTCATCCCAGTTGTGGAGCGTGGAACGAGAAACCGTAACGCCGCCGATGCTTACGGGCTCGAGAAATGCAACCGGCGTGATGACGCCGGTTCTTCCGACGCTTGCCGCTATTTCCCTTATCCTTGTAATGCCCCGGTGCGCCGCGAACTTGTAGGCTATGGCCCAGCGGGGCTCTCTTGTCTTCGCGCCCAGTTTCCGCTGCATGGCGAAATCATTGACCTTTATCACCGCGCCGTCGGTTTCAAACGGGAAGTTTCTTCTCGTTTCCTCTATCTCCTTTACAACGTCAATGGCCTCTTCTATGCCCCTTGCAAGCCTGACGATCACCGGGACGGGGAAGCGGGCGTTTTTCAGCCATTCAATGAACTCCCACTGGCTCCTGAATTCAATCCCCTTCATGGCGCCGATGCCGTAACATGCAAGATGAAGTTTTCTTGCGGCCGTGACGGATGAATCCAGTTGCCTCACTGAACCGGCGGCGGCGTTTCTCGGATTGGCAAATGCGGGTTCCCCCTTCCCTTCCCTTTCCCTGTTCAGGGCCTCAAACTCCGCGATATCCATATAGACTTCCCCGCGAATGTCGATCTCTTCCGGTATCTCGACACCCTCTATCTTCAGGGGCAATGCCTTTATGGTGCGGATATTCAGGGTGACATCCTCGCCCACATAACCGTCGCCCCTTGTAGACGCCCTGTACAGCATACCGTTCCTGTAAGCAAGCTCGATCGCCAGGCCGTCATATTTGGGCTCGACAGTATAAACAACCCGGTCGCCGGACTTGAGAAACCTCTTTATCCTGCGGTCGAACTCCCTTATCTCTTCATGGGAAAAGGCGTTATCCAGGGAGAGCATGGGTTCCGAGTGTTCGACCTTTGCGAACTTCTCAAGCGGCGGTGCGCCCACGCGCCGTGTTGGGGAGTCGGGGAGGATGAAATCATACCTCTCCTCGAGCTCCTTCAAGCGCCTGTAGAGGCGGTCGTATTCCTCGTCGGAAATAACCGGGGAATCCAGCACATAGTAACGGTAGCAGTGATAATTCAGGTCGTTCACAAGCTTCCGGATTTCAAGCTCTGCGTGTCCGGGGATCTTTTTCATATTCATAACGTTTCACCTTACAGCGGCATAAAACCGCCGCCCGCGGGCAGGAGAGTCCGGCGGAAAGGTTTTACGCCGGACTCTCCTGCCGGCTTATGCAACGTTAAGGTTAAGGTTCGCCTTCAACAAGCTCGATCAAGAGCCTCAGCGCCGAAAGGGCGGTTTCCTCCCTGTTGCCGTCGCGGTCTCCATGCAGCCTCAGTTCCTGCGCAACGGTCTTTCCGTCCCCGGCCGCTGCAATGTAGACAAGGCCCTTTTCCCTGCCCTCGAGCGCCTCGGGTCCAAGGTTGCCGGTGCTGGATACGGAATAATCCGTCCTTGCAATCACGCGTACCCTTTCGGCCATCTCCCGCGCCGTCTCCTCGCTGACGACGCCGTATGCTGAAACCGTCTCCTCCGGAATGCCGAGAATGGTCTTCTTTGCATCCACTGAATAGCACACGACCCCCGCTGAAAAAAAGGCGCTGGCGCCGGCCGGCGCCGTAAGGTAAAGGCTTACAAGCCCGCCCGTGCATGACTCGGCCGCTGAAAGGGTCAATCCCCTGGTTTTGAAAATCCCGTGCACCTTCCTGACGGTCTCAAGGGTTTCCGGTTTCATCAAGGTTAATTTTACCACACGCTGTTTGCTTTTTTGCGCGGCTTTCATTTAATCTAAAAAGGTTGACGGCCTTCCCGCCGGCAGGGCTTAAGGGTTCCGGAGCCGTAAAACATGTAATCGTTCAATGCATGTTACAGTAACAGGGCATTGCACTTTATAAAGGAGGATTTGTAAATGGTGACAGTTTCAGACGCGGCAGCGGAAAAAACCAGGGAGATATTATCCACCGAGGGGAAAAGCGACTGGGGGTTGAGATTCTACACAGCCGGCAGCAGTTGCTGCGGCCCTTCATATGGAATAGACCTCGTTGAAAACCCCTGTGACGGGGATGAGGTGATAGAGAAAAACGGCGCAAAATTTTTCATCGAGAAATCCACATCCGAGAAGATCGACGGGATGGAAATCCACTTTGTCGACGACGGCCAGAGACAGGGGTTCGTTATTACCGGAGGCAAGCCGCCTTCATGCGGGCCTTCATGCGGGCCGTCCTGCGGATAAGGGAGTCACCGGAAGTTACACTGTATAATTACAACATCCTGCCGTCGGTGGATGATGTTCCCCTTTGATTCATTTGAAAACCATGGACAGAAGGCGTTTTGCAAGAATACACGGCGGTTATGATGCCGAAATCATCCACGAAGGCAGGAATTACGCGGCGATCATAGAAAACCTCTCCGAAAACGGCGTATGCGTGATAACCCTCCCCACGGGCATCCCGGTGGACATTGCCCCCGGGGAAAAGTTAAAGACAAAGTTCCGGCCCCACCCGGGGGAAACCCTCGTCCTCAACTGCATCGTCAGGTGGTCAAACAAGACCCCGCCCCACGGATTGACCACCAGGCTGGGAATGGAGATTATCGACCCCCCGTGGGACAAGAGCGGCTCGTTCATATAACCTTACCTTACAGTTGCATAAAACCACCGCCCGCGGGCAGGAGAGTCCGGAGGTTTTACGCCGGACTCTCCTGTCGGCTTATGCGCAACATTAAGGCTTACAGTCGCATTGAAACATTGCCGGCGGGGCGGGGGAGTCTTACGGCGGACTCCTGTGCACGTTCATGCAATACGGAGCCAAGGGCAAGGTCAGGCGTCTTTCCTGCTGAAAACAACATTGCCGTCCCGTATGTCCACCTCTATGACGTCACCGGCGCTGAAGGCGCCTTCAAGCAGCTTCGTGGCAAGGGGGTTCAGTATCTCCTTCTGTATGGCCCTCTTGAGCGGCCTTGCGCCGTAAAGCGTGTCGTATCCCGCATCCGCAAGATACGCCTTTGCCCTGTCCGTGAGCACGAGGTCAACATGCCTGTCCTTCAGGTAACGCTTCATGCGGTCGATCTGGATGTCGACGATCTTCATCAGTAATTCCTTGTTCAATGAATGGAAGATTATTATCTCATCCACCCTGTTCAGGAACTCCGGTTTGAAGAATGCCTTGAGATCCTCCATCACACCCTTGCGTATCTGCGCCTCATCGGTCCATTCCGTGAGCATCTCCTGGATGTGCCGGCTCCCGATGTTTGACGTCATTATCACGACCGTGTTCCTGAAATCCACGGTCCTGCCGTGTCCGTCGGTGAGCCTTCCGTCATCCAGAAGCTGCAGGAGCACATTGAAGACCTCGGGATGTGCCTTTTCTATTTCATCAAAGAGGATCACGGCATACGGCCTCCTCCTCACCGCCTCGGTAAGCTGACCGCCCTCTTCATAGCCCACATAGCCCGGGGGCGCGCCTATGAGCCTTGCCACCGTGTGCCGCTCCTGGTATTCGGACATGTCGATTCTTATCATTGCGTTCTCGTCGTCAAAGAGGAATTCCGCAAGCGCCCTTGCAAGCTCGGTCTTTCCCACTCCCGTGGGGCCGAGGAAGATGAAGGAGCCGACCGGCCTGTTCGGGTCCTGCACCCCGGCCCTGGCCCGCCTGACGGCATCCGAGACCGCCTTTATGGCCTCGTCCTGGCCCACGACCCGGCGGCTCAGCCTTTCCTCCATTTTCAGAAGCTTTTCAACCTCCCCCTCGAGCATCTTGCTTACGGGTATGCCGGTCCATTTCGATACAACCTCTGCTATGTCCTCTTCGTCAACCTCCTCCTTAAGCATCCTGCCCGCGCCTTCCTGTTGCAGGAGCTTTGCATTCTCTTCCTCGAGCTGTTTCTGCAGGCTCAGCAGCTTGCCGTATTTCAGCTCGGCCGCCTTGTTGAGGTCCCCTTCCCTCTCGGCCTTTTCCGCTTCAATCCTCGTGCGTTCAAGCTCCTCTTTAATAGAGCTGACCCTGCTTATCGCCTCTTTCTCCCTCAGCCACCGGGCGCGGAGTGTGTCCCTCTTTTCCGTGAGGCCGGCTATCTCCTCCTTGATGTGTTCAAGCCTCTCCTTTGATGCCGCATCCTTTTCCTTCATCACCGCCTGCTTCTCTATTTCAAGCTGTCTCAGCTTCCTCTCGATCTCGTCGAGCTCCACGGGCATACTGTCTATCTCCATTTTCAGCTTTGAGGCGGCCTCGTCTATGAGGTCAATGGCCTTGTCGGGCAGGAACCTGTCCGATATATACCTGTTGCTCAGAACAGCGGCGGCGACAAGGGCGGAGTCCTTTATCTTCACTCCGTGATGCACCTCGTAGCGTTCCTTCAGCCCCCGCAGTATTGATATGGTATCCTCCACGCCCGGCTCCTGTATGTAAACAGGCTGAAATCTCCTCTCAAGGGCCGGGTCTTTCTCTATGTACTTGCGGTATTCCGAGAGGGTGGTCGCCCCGACACACCTGAGGTCGCCCCTCGCAAGGGCGGGCTTGAGCATATTGGATGCATCGATGGAGCCCTCCGCAGCTCCGGCCCCCACAACTGTATGGAGTTCATCGATAAAGAGTATTATATTCCCTTGGGCTTCCTCTATTTCCTTCAGAACCGCCTTCAGCCTGTCCTCGAATTCACCCCTGAATTTCGCGCCTGCAACGAGCGCGCCCATATCAAGGGCGACAACCCTCTTGTCCTTGAGGCTCTGGGGAACGTCCCCCGATGTTATCCTCTGCGCCAGCCCTTCCGCAATGGCCGTCTTGCCGACACCGGGCTCGCCGATTACGACAGGGTTGTTTTTCGTGCGCCGTGAAAGCACCTGTATGACCCTTCGTATCTCTTCATCCCTGCCTATCACGGGGTCGAGTTTGCCCTTTCTGGCAAGTTCCGTCAGGTCTTTGGCATATCTTTGAAGCGCCTGGTACTTGTCCTCCGGCGTGGGGTCCGTAACGCGCTGCGCCCCCCTTATGCCGCGCATGGATGCAAGCACCTTGTCATCGGTCACGCCGTATTTCCTGAGAATCCTTTCCGATTTGTTTTTCGTCTTGATAATCCCGAGCAGCAGGTGCTCCACGCTCACATAATCGTCCTTCAGATGCTCCGCCTCCCTGAAGGCGGCCTCGAAGACATTTTTCAGCTCCTGGGTGATATAAAGCTGCCCCACCGGTGAAGGCCCCAGCACCTTGGGAATCTTTTCTATCTCGGCCTCCAGGTCACTCTTCAGCGATGCTACATCGATGCCCATGGTCCTGAGTATCTCCAGGGCAATGCCTTCCTCAAGCAGGACATAAAGGAGGTGCTCCACGTCAACCTGCTGATTGCCCTTCTGCTGGGCGAAATCCTGCGCCTTCTGAATTGCCTCCTGGCTCTTCAGCGTAAATTTATCAACTCTCATCTTTTCCTCCGCGGTGTATAATTGTCACTCTTCCCTGAATACTTCCCTTATCCTTTTTTTGAATTCTTTTTTTATGTCGCTTTCGAGATACTCCATCATCTCTTCCATCTCCCGCTGAAGGGCCTCGAACCTCCGTCTCATCCTCAGGATGATATCCACGCCGGCCCGGTTCACCCCCAGCTCTTTGGTCAGGTTCAGTATCATCCTGATGCGTTCCAGGTCTTCCCTGGAATAAAGCCTGGCCCCCCCTACCCTTTTGGGATGCAGGAGACCCTCTTTCTCGTATATTCTCAGTGTCTGCGGATGGATATGGAACATCTCGCAGACAACCCCGATCATGAATAAAGGTTCTTGCTTGTCATCCATGACAACCCCTTAGTAAGCCCTTTCTATTTCGCGGACCGCCTCCCTTGTCTTCTCCGTGACCTTCCTGGGGACGACTATCTTTATGACGGCGAATTCATCACCGCGGATTCCCGTTCTCCTGTCCGGGATACCCTTGCCCTTGAGCTTGAATTTCTTTCCGCTGTCCGTGCCGGGCGGAAGGGTCATCGTGACCGGCCCCTCGAGGGTCGGCACCCTGATCTTTCCACCGAGTACGGCATCCGCGACGGTAACCGGCACCTCGACATAAACATCGTTTCCCTCGCGTTTAAAAACAGGATGCGGCCTTACGGTCAGGTTGATATACAGGTCCCCGGGCGGTCCCCCCTTGACGCCTGCCCCCCCCATGCCCCTGATTTTCACACGGCTGCCGGTGTCGGCCCCCGGCGGAATCTTGATCTTGACGGTTTCCGTTGCAAGCGTGCTGCCGTTGCCCCCGCACGCCTTGCATATCTTCGATATTATTTTCCCGCTGCCGTTGCACGAAGGGCAGGGCTGGCTTAACCGGAAGAGACCTCTGCTCTGCTTTATCGACCCCGTGCCGCTGCAGCGTGAACATACGCTGGACGACTCGGCCCCCGTACCGCCGCAGCTCCTGCAGGCCTTTTCCCTCCTCAGGTTTATCGCCTTTGTAACTCCCGAGAAGGCCTCTTCAAGTGAAATGTCAAGGCGCGTTTCAAGATCAGGGCCTTTCAGCGGCGCCTCCCTGTGCCTGAACTGTCCGAACAAATCCGAGAATATGTCCTCAACACCGCCGAAGCCCGCGCCGAAATCCCTGGCGGTGAACCCTTCAAACCCCGGTCCCCCCTCAAAGGCGGCCTTCCCGAAACGGTCGTATTCGGCCCTCTTTTTCGGGTCGCTGAGCACCTCGTAGGCCTCGTTTATCTCCTTGAATTTCTTCTCGGCCGCCTTGTCTCCGGGATTGAGGTCAGGGTGGTATTTACGCGCCAGCCGCCTGTAGGCCTTTTTTATCTCGTCAGTGGAGGCATCGTTCTTAACCCCGAGCACTTCGTAGTAGTCCTTTGTGGTGGCAGTCATGTTGCTTTCCTTCCCGTCCGTAAGTTTTCACATATCAGAGGCTCTTGCAAAAGTCGTCTCCCTGTCATCCCGAACGGAGATAGAGGTCTTTACAACTCACCGCTGCCGGAAGATTTCTCCCTCCGGTCGAAATGACATATACAGGCATTTCCATACTTTTGCAGGAGGCTCATCAGGATAAGCATATCACTTGATATGGGTCATGTCAACCCCCGGAATTTCCCGCCCGGCTCTATTCCCGCCATTGACATACCCGCAATCAATACGTATACTGCACGTATACGGAAAGGAGGATTTCAATGCAAAAAAAGTTGACCATCACAATAGATGAGGAAGTTTATGAAGGTCTTCATAAGGCCATCGGCCCTCGCAAGATCAGCAAGTTTGTTGAGAAATTGGTTCGCCCTCACGTGGTTCGCCCAAATCTGGAGTTGGCATACTCCCAAATGTCAAAAGACAAAAAGAGAGAAGCAGAAGCCTTGGATTGGGCGGAAACAACTTTTAAGGACATATCGCATGAAAAGAGGTGAGGTCTGGTGGGTTAACTTTGATCCCTCAGTTGGTGGAGAGATCAGAAAAAAACGTCCTGCCGTGATAGTCAGCAATGATGCATCAAACAAGTTCCTGAATCGAGTTCAGGTTGTTCCTCTAACCAGTAAGACGGATCGTCTGTATCCCAGTGAAGCACCTGTCATTTTTGACGGTAAAGAAAGCAAGGGCATGGCTGATCAACTGGCTACTGTAAGCAAGTTGAGACTTTTTAAACGTGCCGGTGTACTTTCAGAAGAAGATATGCGAAAGATCGGCGAGACGATAAAAATACAATTGGATATTTACTGAATGCGGGCTATCAATCCGGCGGATACTTTACTTCGACAAGCTCAGTGCCGCTGATTCCAACGTTCCGTCCTCGTTAACAATTCCCTTTTTTGAAGATGAAAACCTGTTGCTGATATGTTCCAGCACACGAACGGTGTCCGACGCAGGATAAGTACGACTGAAAAATATTTCGGTATCGATGAGGTGTAAGACCTCTCTCTCCGCCCGATGTGACGGACAGGAGACTTTTGCAAGGGGCACCGCCATAATAAAGCTTTCCCGGCACCCCCCCTGCACGTTTGCGCAACATTAAGGGTAAGGTTTAACCGGCATCCATCAGGCCTGTACAGGAGGCGCGTATATCGATTATTCCCTCATACTCGGAGCGCAATTGAGCCTGATGATTTCTTATGAGAATGTCCAGGCGGTCCTGAATCCCTTTTGTTCCGGGGGCATCATCTTTCTCTGACCACACACTTTCCTTAAGAAGGCCTATATCATCCGTCAGATCATTTCCTGCAAGATTAAATTCCTTGTAGATTTCCCTGTGAGTGGCGTCTTCAAAGGTTAGTCTGAAAAGGACTCTCGCCGATAAACGGTTTGATAAATTACTGTTCTTTGCAATAAGCACATCTCCTGACACAGACTCGCTCCTGCAATAATCAATGAGCGCATCGATCAGCGGATGACCGATACCGAGCAAATCCATGCCTTTCCTCCGGGTTGCGGTTTTTCGTGAAAACGTCACATTTTCATACCGGGCCGACACATCCGGATACTGTTTCAATACAGGCGGGACAACTATGGTTACAGTGTCTCCCGAGGGGATAAAGCTCCCGCCTAAATGGATTATCGCCTTTTCGCAGAATATCCTCAAATCATCGAGGGTGAATTTGCCTTTAAGCTTAATATAGTTTTCCAGGTTGAACGCCGTCAGGTCCTGTGTCAGCAGGCGCAGGGCTTTGCTGGCTTCTTCGGCCTGCCGTATTGCTTCAAGGATCTCCTGTCCGGTTCTGTCGTAATCTTTCTTTATCAGCGCTTCTTTGTATAAGTCATTATAATTCAGTGAGGCTCCGAGAAAACCGAGAATCTCCGATCTGAAATCTTCCGTCACATCTCCTGTTATATTGTCGACTTTACCGATGGTACGCGCAATATCAAGCAGTTTTTGTTCAAGTATCGAATAAACCTTTTCCTCGATGGTCCCCTCGGCAACGAGGTTATATACCTGTACCGTCTCTGTCTGGCCGTATCTGTGTATCCTGCCGATCCTCTGTTCAACAGCCATCGGATTCCACGGCAGGTCATAATTAAAGAGCACCCTGCAGACCTGGAGGTTTATCCCCTCACCGCCGGCGGATGTGCTTATAAGGAACCCGGCGCCGTTTTCATCCCGGAAGGCTTCGCAGGATGCTATCTTGGCATCAAGTGGGCCGCCTTTTATTACCGATATTTTTTCCAATCCGTAATACTTGCCCAACTCCTCTTTCAGGAAATACAGGGTTTCGAGATATTGAGTAAATATGATTATCTTTTCATTCCTGTTCTCTCTCTTAATCTGCTCAACAGCCCGCACAAGGGTGTCGAATTTCCTGTCCGGGCCGTCATCTATGAGATTGATAAGCTCTTTTACCTTTATGTCTTCATCCGGGATATTGGCCCCGGCCTCAATGACGTCATCGCCGGTTTCCATGGCATCAAGGGCCCATGTTGTGATTTCTTCATCAAACTCCGGTCTCTTCCTGAGGCGCTGTTTCAATTGTGCTATATAGGTGTCCGCATCCGTGTAATCGACCGTTCCCCTGTCATAAGCAAGAAGGTCGATAATGATTTTCCGCATCTCCTCCTGATATCTCATGATTTGCGTTGAGATATCGGCGCGCGTCACGGCTCCCCTCAGGCCGCTTTCAAGGGCCATCTGTCTTCTTGCATAGATTGCTGTTAATCTTCTTCTCAGGGCCTGCTTGATAGCCCTTGGACTGGACGACATAATCTTCTGGAATGTCGCCATAATAAAACCGACGGCTCTTTGCTGTTTCGTGGTCTTTGACTGGCCGATTCCTGCAGCGTTATATCCTTCCTTAAGATATTCGGTAAGTCTTTCGTAAAATCGCTGCTCTTTGAGGGAAAGGCTGAATTTCTGGGAATGCACCTTGCGTCTCATGAAAACAGGATTCCCCTGCGCATCCGTTACTTCCCTTTTCGTCCTTCTGAACATAACCCTGTTCAAAAGTCCCCTGTGGTCCTGCATAGCCTCGGGGCTTTCAAACAACTGGTCATCAAGAAGCTGAATCAGCGACCAGAACTGAAAAGCGTCTCCCTGGTGCGGCGTTGCTGAAAGAAAGAGCATATCCCGTGTTATCCCCTTGAGCTTTTCCGCCAATTTGTAGTTCTGCGTGACATCAATCTTCTTCCCGTATCTTTTACGGCTGAGATGGTGGGCTTCATCCACGACGATGATATCCCACCCCGGAGCCTTCATCAGTTTTTCAAGGCGTGAAGGTTTCTTTATCGTATCAATGGAAACTATCACCAGGTTATGTCTTTCCCATGCATAAGGGTCTGAATCGGTAAAATCCAGGCCGAAGATATCAAAATGCATCCTGAAACAGTCGCTCAACTCACCCTGCCAGTTCTTTGTAAGCCCCGCGGGGCAGATGATGAGAATGCGCGAAGCTTCTTTCAGGGCGCTCAACTCCCTTATAATCATTCCTGTTTCAACAGTCTTGCCGAGGCCCACTTCATCGGCTATCAGGAACCGTCTTCTTCTGCTTTTGACAATATTATGGGTAAGTAATATTTGATGGGGGAGCAGATCGGTTCTGCTGTTTGACAATTCCCCGCCCGGGTTCTCTGTGGGAAATTGATATGCGAGCTGTTTCAGGAAAAAATCCACCGGCCTGTCGGAAACGCCCTTCTGAAACTTCCGGAAAATATCGTCGACAGGTTCAAGGACATCCTGAGGAAAAGTTTCAAGGATTCTCCTGCCGTCCTTTTCAAAAACAACATCCGCCTTATACTCCCCGTGCTCCTCGGAAACACGAATGACCTCTCCCGGGCCCAGCTCCGGACGGTATTTCACTTTCACCTTTGAATTTTCTTTAATAACCATAAGCGAATTATGTTGAGAGGTTAAACCCGGCCCTGTAAATCTTCATGCCCCGGATATCTTCCGTTATGGTTGAGCCGAAAATCAAATCTATCGGAAGCCTTTCCCCGCGGTAATCGATCCAGAGGGATTCCCCTTTTCTCAACCTGCCCTTGCAAATAATCTGCACCTGTATCTTTTTTCTCTCGAGCGCTGAGGCCGCCGCCTGTAATATGCCGTGAATTTTCCGGGCAATTTTCAGCCTGTCTTTCCGTTCCGTCATATAGAGAACGTCATCTATACCTGTGACCATAAAAGAAGAGAGACGCGGCATGTCATTGACGCCGCTTCTGATTTCCCTCAGAAAGTCAAGAAAGCCCAATTTCACATCATGAGGATGTATGCCGTCTTCGCGGTAAGGCTTTAAAAAGCGCGCTTCCAAGATTTCATATCCAGGCATAGTTCTCCATATTGATACTTCTTTCTACCTTACAGTTGCATAAAATACCGGTGGCGGGGCAGAGAAGTCCGCCGGGAAAGCTTTATCTGCGATACCTTCAGGCAATATTCCGCACGGCATACCGGCGTTTTTTGAACTTCACTCCACGTTACTTCCTGCCACAATAACATCTTTCAATATCCAATCGCTTTATAAAGATTTTCCGGCGGACTCCTCTGCACGTTTATGCAACATTAAGGTCTATTTATCCATGTCGAGAAGAATCTTTTTATCCGGATAGTGAGCCTTATTCCGGGTAGCTATTTTATGACCTTTAATAACCGCCGTTGCATTAACGAGGCAGTCGACGGATGTCAGTGTCAGCCCTTTCCGCCTGTAGCGCCTGTATATATCGCCGGCCTTTCCGGCTATTTCAACCGTAACCGGTTCAATACAGCAGGCATTTATGAAATTCTCCGTATGCTCTTCTTCCCCTTTTCGCATCCCGGCATAGAGCTCGTAAACCGACAGAATACTCAAGTATGCGGCATTCCCGTCCCATAAGCCGAGCATCAGGTCTTTAGCGTAACCGGCTCCCCTTAAATAGTCGATGGCTATGTCGGTATCAACGATTACGGTCTGCATAGCCGCGGCTGTCCTCTTTCCTCATTTCATCAACAATATCCGTGCTTTTTCTCTTCCTTTCCTCCCACTTGCCGAAACTGGATATCGCCTTTTCAACCTTCTTTCTTCTCAGGTGCTCTCTGAGGGCTTCCGCAACCAGCGCGCTGAAATTTCCCGACACCTTTTTGGCCTCGTTGAAAATATCTTCAGGAATATTGACGGAAGTCTTCACGGACATTTTTGCCTCCTTGCGTCCTCTTGATCGGGTAATCTGCTATAGTGTTATAATAATGTATTACCTGAAAGTATGCAACCGGCAAAATGCCCGGGAGCGGGAAAGTCACTCATATTAACCTTACAGTGGCATAAAAATGCCGCCCGCGGGCAGGGGAGTCAGGCGGAAAAGCTTTATCCGCGATACCTTCAGGAAGTATTCCGCACGGCTTATCGACATCCTCTGGAATTCCACTCTCCGTTACCTCCTGCAATAAAGACATATTTCCGATATCCCATCGCTTTATAAAGGTTTTACGCCGGACTCCCATGCCGGCTTGTGCAACATTAAGGTTAAACCTCTACAAGATTTAAAATAGCGTTGACCGGCTCCTGAAAAGTCGGGTTGCGTTGCCGCAGATATTCAAACGCAACGCGCAGTTGAGGCCTGACCGGGCTGAACTCATTGAGCCAGGGCACGAGGTCCTCCCCGGAACTCGCCAGGCACATCAGATAATGAAGGATGTTCACCAGCGCAACATTATCAAACATCGCCTCTTCCATGTCGGCGAAAAGGAGTCCCTGGTCCAGGCTCTTTTTCTTTTTCCTGAAAAGTTCCTGCAGTTCCCTGTACCGCTCACCGGGATGTTTCACCTCATAGGTCCTTCCGCGCTTTGCCCTGCCCTTTCGTATAACGCCGGCCTTCATCAGCTCACTGAGCTCAAGGATTCCCCTGGTGGCCTTGTGAACCTCATCACTCTTGATTTCTTTTCTGTCGCAAAGACATGTGAGGTAAACATAGCTCACAGGATCTAAATGTTCAAGCTCGGACGGAAGCGGCTGTTGAGTGGAGACAAGCTGTTCGACCATCATCCTTATGGATGAAAGCGCGTCGCGAAGAGGCACCACATCGCCTTTGTAGTCAACAATTGCGCCGTAGTGTTTGCTGTAAAGCTCAAGGCACTTGCCTATGAGAATGATATTGATATCTGCATCCGAGAGTCTTTCACTTCCGTATCTTCCGGCCTCGATCATCCTGATCTCTTCCCTTGCTTTCTTTCTTATCTCCTGCCTGACAGTCGCCCAGGAGCGCTTTCTGATGTTATTCCCCGCTTTAGTAAAGGTCGGAATCGACTCGTACCGAAGGGACGAGGGGGGATTTGCCTCGCTGTCTTTACTGCGTTTTTTACAGACATGAATCAGGTCATAGGAAATCGCTTGTTTGTCCTGTAAATGAAGGGAACTTTCCGATTCTCCATGAATGGGATAAACCGCTTCTATTACGAATCCGGCATTACAGACAGACTCAAGGAGCGATTCCCATGCCCTCCCGTCGGCGTGATGAAAGGTGAAAACCAGCAGGCCGTCATCCTTCAGGCTTTCATAGCATTTTTTCCAGACCTCTGTAAGCCCGGCTTCGTAGTCTTCAGATGTCTTGCCGCGTGTCGGGTTTTCGATGATTTCATCAGCCTTCGGGGTTATTTCCGGGGCAAAATGCGGATAGGTTTTTGAAAGAACGAGCCTGAGCCAGACATAAAAAAAGTCCGCAAGCTCGGAGTAATTGACATTTCCTGCATA
>JALSHG010000028.1 GCA_026982355.1 Thermodesulfovibrio sp. | reverse complement strand
AAGGTATTCGACATGGGCAATCCTTTTATGGAGGAAGTCCCCCGCATGCTGCGCCGCCCGCTCTGTTGCAGTGTCCGGATGATAGGGCTCCTTCCACGCGGTGGGACCCGTGATGCGGAAATACTTTATTCCCGTATCCACGCGGACATCACCTGCAATATAGGGATGTATGTATTCATAATCAAGGTCATATCCTATGTCACGGTAAAATTCCCGGTAGTCCGGGTCCCCCGGATACCCCTCCCGGGCCGACCAGACCTGCCGTGTGCTGTCGCGATCGCGCCCGAATGCGGCTATGCCGGCGGGAGTGTAGACGGGTGCGTGAACACTGTAAAAGGGGGTGGTGTCCGCATACTCGATGCCGTGGGATTCCATGATGAAAAACCGTATGCCTTCCCTGGCGAGGATTCCGTCGAGAACCGGCGAGAAGGCGCATTCCGGGAGCCACATGCCGCGGGGACGGAAACCGAAGACACTCTCGAAATAGTCCAGGCCGTTGATAACCTGGGCCGAGACGGCCTCAGGCTGCGGGGCGAGCAGGGGAAGTATGGCATGTGTTGAAGATGCGGTGATCAGCTCGACAGCGCCGCATTCGCTGTATCGCCTGAACGCAGCGGCAAGCCTTCCCTTGTACCGGACTGCAAAGATATCCCTTGCCTCGCGGAAAAGCCCGTGGTACATCTGTGCGAGACAGTGGAATCGGGGGTCGTGCCTTGTCCGGTACATCTCCTTTTCGCTGAGCTCGATCAACCCCGAGAGGTGCTTGTCGTACCGCTGCTGAAGCAGGGGGTCCTCCATCATGGCGACAAGGCTCGGTGACAGGGAAATGACCATCCTGAACCGGACGTTCTCACCGGCAAGCCTGTCCAGGACCTTGACCAGCGGTATGTAAGTCTCTGTCATGGCTTCAAAGAACCATCGCTCTTCAAGAAATGCGTCATACTCGGGATGGCGCACATAAGGCAGGTGGGCATGCAGGACAAATGCAAGATAACCCTTAGGCATGTCCGCGGCCCCCTCCCAGGACAATCCTGTAATACATGTAATGCTGAACAGCGGCGCTCTCCAGCGAAGGTCCCCGGCCTGCGCTCTTCCTGGCCGCAGCCTGCAGCATGCTGTCCCTCAGCGGATTAAACAGCATCTCCTGTATCCCCCACACTATCGAGCCCGGATTATCAAAGGTTACGAGGCCGGTCCCGCCGTGCGTCACGCACTTGATGCCCGCCTGATGAGTGGTGAGCACGGGCCTTCCGTGCTCGATCGCCATGCGGGCAAGCGCTTCATCCTGCCATGTGCGCGCCGGTATAACCACAAAGTCCGATGACAGCAGGACATGCATGAAGTCCCTGTGGGAGACATGGCCGATAAACCGGCATCTGCCGCTGATCCCGGCGCGGCGCGCCCGCTCCTCGAGTTCATCCTTCAGGGGCCCGTCCCCGGCAAAGACAAAATGCGCTGTGCCGTGGTTCCTGCACACTGTGGGCAGGGCATCCAGCAGGAGGTCCGCGCCCGCTGCATGGGACATCTCTCCTGCAAAAAGCACGACCGGGACATCCGGGGGAAGATTGAGACGGTACCGGATTGCCGACGGCTCTCCTGGAACATCCGGGGATTCTTCATCCGGGACATCCGGTATGACAACCATCTTCTCCGGGGAAGCGCCGTACATACCGGTCACCTGCGCGCGCGCGGATTCATGCGGAACTATGACGAGAGCCGCGGCGTGCACGGCCTTTCTCTCCCACGAGCATATCAGCGCTGGAATATCATCCGCATCACCCCGCCCTCCCCTTTCGTATTCAGTGGAATGCAGGGATAAAACAAGGGGTATCCTCAACCGTGCGGCTGCGGCAAGGGCGGCCTGCGAGGCGCGCCGGTCATGGCAGTGGATCAGATCAAAGGGAGCCTGCCCGTGAGACACTGTCAGCTCATCGCACAGCCTCTTTGAAACACGCCGCATCCTGTCCGCCCAGGCCTTTCTGCCCGTCGTTTTAAACTCCCCCGTGCGCGGCGAAAACATCGCCGCACTCACCCCGAACTTTCCGAGCCCTGCGGAAAGGTTCCTGATAAAAGTATCAAGCCTGCCGCCGACTCCAGCCTCCCGGCGGGAACCGGGGAGCACCACCGCGATGTGAAGCGGCCCCTTCCCGTCAATGCCGGCCAGCTCCCGGTTCATTCTCTCGTATACAGGCGCATCAAATATGTTTTCAACCGGGAACCTCATGTCCAGCATGCCCCCGCCGAAGAGCCCCTCTGTGCTGTACCTGCCCGAGCGGCGGTTGCGGCCGAAGTATGCGGTGTTGGATGTGAGCAGGGGATGGAAAAAACCGCCGGGGCCGCGGAGCCCCATCTCCGCCATGTAATTCCTTGCGGGCGCCGTGTTCCCGAAATAGTAATTCCCCTCGTGCCTCCCGACCTCCAGGTCAAACCATGTGTGCGAATTGCTCCCGTCAAAGATTATGTCCGTCACGTCATGGATACGCACCACGAGACGCGCGCCTCCCGGGACAGCCTCTTTCACTCGGGCCGCGGCCAGGGTCTTTTCCCCTATGTGCCAGTGCACATGGCCGAGGCCCGGATGCACCATGTACACGGCTATATAATCCACGGTAAGGGGCGCGGGGAACTTCTTGCCGACCTCCCAGGCAATCTCCTGCATCCTTTCAGGCGAAGGCGCTCTGATTTTCTTTTTCCGCAATGGTTCCCCCTCTGACCCCTTCCCGTTCATGCAACATCAAGGATGATTTTAACATAATATCCCGACCGGATATACACGCATGTTGTAACTAATTGGATTCTTTGCTATATTTCTTAATAGTGGAGCGTACCGCATTAATCCGTATGAATTTAACGGAGGCAGAGCCGCGACAATGGCGGAAGTTTATCATGCACTGGGACTCAACATGCATCAACCGCCGGGGAATCTCCTGCACCTTCATAACTCCAGTGAACGATGGGAGGCACGGCAGATTCTGTGGTGTTATGACAGGCCCACGCGCATGCTCGAGGGTTATGAGGATGTGGCGAGGCTCCACATGAGCTTCTCGGGAACGCTCCTGAAGCAGCTCGAGGACCCCGCGGTGCGCGAGACATTTCAGGATGTGGTGGACATCGAAGATTTCCTGGAACGGTACAGGCGTTCCAACATAGAATTCGTGGGAACCGGCCTGTATCATCCCGTCTATCCCCTGACCCCTGCCGCCGACTGGGACGCGCATACGGAGTGGTGGATCGGCCTGGGCAGGCACCTTCTCGGCCGGGAAAGCTTTCAGGGGTTCTGGCCGCCCGAGATGGGCTTCTGCATGGAGATGATTCCCATGCTGAAACGGCACGGATACAGGTATGTTCTCGTTGATTCATGGTATATCAAGCCCCTGCGCGGCATGCGGTGGGAGGAACTGCGCTACAGGCCGTACATTGCGCGTCATGACGGCATGGAAATCATTGTGGTGCCGCGCGACAGGGAGCTGTCGGATGCCCAGGAGTCAGGACTGGACCCGGGGTGGTTTCAGCATGAAGTATACGAAAGGACAAAGTGGTGCGACTTCCCCGCGCTTGTCACCACCTGGACGGACGGCGAAAACGGCGGCTGGTTCCGCACAACGGACACCGACGCAGGTTTCTGGGGTTATTTCTACCGCCGGATACTCGATAGGCACCGTGAAGGCACGCTCGGCTTTACACCGGTCCACATCTCCGAGTTCATAGACAGGTATCCGCCCTCGGAAGAAGTGGAGGTTCACAGGGGGGCATGGAACACGGGCCACCACTGGGGAGGTGACTTCACGCAGTGGACTGGTTCGCTGCTCCAGAAAAAGGGATGGGACGAGGTGCGCAATGCCGGCAATTATTACCGGCAGGTGAAAAAGATTTTTGACCGCAGGCACATGGAGGCAGGCGACAGCGAGGAAATCCGGCACCTCATTATCAGGGCATACGATCATATACTTGCCGCGGAGACGAGCTGCAATTTTTACTGGGGGAGCAGGTGGGTGCACCTGTCCTTTGATGCGCTTGAACAGGCGTACCACCTTCTTGATACAGCGGTAGACCTGCTTTCCGCCAGAAAGAAGAAGGCGGGCCGGAAGAAATTCTGAATTGTACGTGATACCCTTATTTTTGTTGTTCCGGGTTAACCTTAATGTTGCATAAACAGGCGGTGTTTTTATGCCGCCGGTAAGGTTGACCCGTGACTTGCCATATTGGGGCATCTTGATTAAAATACATACTGCATCTGTTTTCCAGTTGAAGCCGGAACCCTGACCGTTGCATGAACGCGGCGGGAGAGCCAGCCGTAAAAACTCAAACAATGCGATTGGATTTCCGAAGGGGTTTTTTATGCAACTGCAAGGTAGCGCGGGGATAGACCGGTAAGCCGGTTGCTGATGAATGTCTTATTGCGCCTGTAGCTCAGCAGGATAGAGCAACTGACTTCTAATCAGTGGGTCGGGGGTTCGAATCCTCCCAGGCGCGCCATAGAGATTTTCATAAAGATGCAGGAGAGCCGGAATGACAGCAACTGTTTGAGATTGTACCTTAAATGCTCCGCAGGCGGTTTTTTATGCAACCGGAAGGTATACACGGAGTTACTTGTAAATGCGCCTGTAGCTCAGGGGATTAGAGCATCGGTCTCCGGAGCCGAGTGTCGGAGGTTCGAATCCTCCCAGGCGCGCCAGGCATATATTTACCTTAATGTTGCATAAGCCGGCAGGGGGGAGTCCGGCGTAAAACCTCCGGCTCCGCCGCCGGTATTTTATGCAACCGTAAGGTTTATATTGAAACGGAATTCAGGGGTGGCGGCTTCTTGCGTTCCCGTGCCGGTTTCTGATATGTTTTTTATGTGGGCCGTTAGCTCAGTTGGTAGAGCAGCTGACTCTTAATCAGCGGGTCGGAGGTTCGAGCCCTCCACGGCTCATTTGCCTTCAAGCACTCAGAGGGGCTTTGCCCCTCTGTTTTTTTGCCTCCGGCGGACACACTGCGGTTTCAAAAGTGTTACAGGCGCGCTGCATGGACTTGCCTGAAGTTCAAAGCCGGGGTGCAGTGTGCAGGATTACAGGGCGAAGGAAGGTATGTTAGTATAAACCTTAATGTTGCATAAGCCGGCTGTGGAGTCCGCCGCAAAACCTTTATAAAGCGATGGGATATCGGAAATATGTCCCTGTTGCAGGACGTAACGGAGAGTGAAATTCCCAAAGACGGCAATATGCCGTGCGGGATATGTCCTGAAGGTATCGCAGATAAAGCTTTTCCGCCGGACTCCACAGCCCGCAGGCGATGTTTTAATGCAGCTGTAAGGTAAACCGCCATGAGAAGAGTCGTTATCACGGGTATCGGCGCCGTCACACCCCTCGGCAACAGCATGGAATCCACCTGGGAGAGTTTAATACGCGGTGTCACCGGCATATCGCATATAACCCGGTTCGATCCCGCCGGCCTGCGGGCCGGTATCGCCGGGGAGCTGAAAGGTTTTGTGCCGGAGGATTATCTCAGCCGCAAGGATGTCACGAGGCTTGATCCGTTTATACATTATGCCGCAGCCGCGGCGCTGATGGCGTGTGAAGACGCCGGACTGGATGCCGGAACAGCGCTTTTTAAGCGTGCAGGGGTCGTTATCGGGTCAAGCAGGGGGGGCATAACAAGCATGGAGAAGGCGCTGCGGAAACATATTCTGCAGCGCAGGCCTTTTTCAGCGTACCTGATGTCCTCCAGTACGATAAACATGGCGTCATCCCTTGTTTCCATCAAATTAGGCATAAAAGGCCCTGCAATAGGCGTATCAACCGCGTGTGCATCGGGGACAACCGCAATCGGCGAGGCGTTCCGGATGATCCGGGCGGGCGTGACGGACATGGTGCTTGCAGGCGGCGCCGAGGCGCCCCTGTGCAGGCTGGCGGTCGGAGGTTATGACGCATCAGGCGCCCTTTCGAGGAGGAACCATGAGCCCGGCAAGGCCAGCAGGCCGTTTGACAGGGACAGGGACGGCTTTGTGGTATCCGAGGGCGCGGCCGTGCTTGTGCTTGAAGAGCTGAACCGGGCCGCGCGGAGGGGTGCGGTGATATACGCTGAACTCTCGGGTTACGGGACGTCTTCGGATGCATTTCACCAGACACGGCCCGACAGCGCCGGAGAGGCCGCCGCTATAAGCATGGCGCTGAAGGATGCGGAGGCCGCACCGGAACAGGTTGATTATTTAAACGCCCATGCCACCTCAACCCCGCTGGGCGACGCGGCGGAGGCCGGGGCGATTAAACAGGTCTTCGGCAGGAGGCTGAGAGATATCCGTGTCGGCGCCTGCAAGTCCATGCTCGGCCATATGCTCGGGGCCGCAGGCGCGGTGGAGGCCGCGATAACGGCGGTTGCAATACGCAGGGGAATCATACCGCCGGCAATAAATCTCGAAAACCCCGACCCCGCATGTGCCTTTAACATTGCAAGGTCGGCATTGCGCGCGGACATAAACATCGCCGTATCGAATTCCTTCGGCTTCGGCGGAGTCAATGCAGTGCTTGTGCTGAGGAGGCCCGGGATGTAGCAGCCGCGATTCACCGGCCCGCCGCCTGCCACAGGTAAGCCGCGATCCCGGTAAGAATGAAATTGCTGTCTATAACCGCCTCAAACAGGGTTCCGCCCTGGATCCTCGTCTTCTGAAAAACATATAGACATGTCACCATAAAGGCCGGCGGAAAGATTAAGTAATAACCGAGCGACGGTACAAGGCCGGACATCGCGGATGAGAACAGGAATATACCGATAACCGCCGCCAGGATCAGCAGCATGATCCCTGTCCGCTCCTGTCCTATGAGTATCGGGATGGTCTCCCTTCCCACGATTCTGTCACCCTCTATGCTTGCAATATCAAACACGACCGATCTTATAAACACCGTCAGGAAGACGAAACCCAGAACCGACATTGATATGTAGGAAGAATTCACTCCCTGGTTCAGCATGGGGATCAGGACAATGACCCATGCCCACGCCAGCGCTATGAAAAGATCCTTGGAGCCCGGGAAATCCTTGAGCCGTTTGTATTTTATAAAAGGCTGCAGCTTCCCCGGCACGATCCTTATCGTGTATATGATACCCATCAGATAAGAGAACAGCAGCAGGATAAACTCCCTGACCCCGAGCACATATGATAAATAGAGTGAAATAAACGATGCCGCCGTCGCCGCGGCCATGAGCGTTTTCCCGTAATGCCTGAAAAACCTTGTTCGTGCAGGATCGGAAAACTCGTCTTTGAGTCGTTCATTATGCCTGTTGAAAACATGAACGCCGAAGACATAAAAAAAGACAATGGACAGAACCGTGGCGGAAGGCCTGACACCCTGGAACACAAGGCTCATGTAGCACATGCTGACGGCCCCGAGGCTTAAATACAGCGTGCTCTCCACCATGAATTCGCCGATGGCCGAGAGCAGCCTGTACAGCCCGCCCTGCCTCTTCTTCAACAGATACTTTATCCTGTCTATCACCTTGTTGATGACCCAGTTGGGGGTTGAAGCGCCGGCCATTACCCCGATGTTTTCATATTTCTGAAGGCCGAGGTGATCGAGCTCGTCGTCTCTTTCTATATGGAAGGACGGCACCCCGGTGGACAGTGATATCTCGTACAGTCTTTTCGTGTTCGCGCTGTTTTTGCCCCCGACGATCACCATCGCATCAACTTCCTTTGCAAGCTCCAGAACCTCCCTTTGCCTCATGTTGGTTGAATCACATATGGTATCGAAAACCCTCACGTCCGGTATCTTCTTTTTTATCTCTTCAACGGTTTCACTGAAAATCTTCCTGTCCTGTGTCGTCTGGGCGATGACACACGCCTTCTCCATATCGGGCAGGTTCTTCACATCGGCTGCATTTTCAACGACAAAGCCGTTTCCTTCCGCGTGTCCGAGCAGGCCGTTGACCTCGGCATGCCCCCTGTCGCCGATGATGACGGCCTTGTACCCTTCTTTTATCTCTTTTTTAATAATGGCCTGCGCCCTTGCAACATGCGGGCATGTCGCATCACACAGGACATTGCCGGCATCTTTTATCTTTTTCCGCTCAAGGGGGGATACCCCGTGCGCCCTCATTATCACGGTGGCATTGGAGACGCTGTTGTCGCCGAGTATCTCCACGCCCTTCTGTTTGAGCATCTCTATGGCCTGGGGATTATGCACAAGGGGGCCGTACGTATATATCCTGCCGTCCTTTTTGTTGGCGGCGTCAAGGACGATGTTCATCGCCCTGCGCACACCCATGCAAAAGCCGGCTGTCTTGGCGAGCTTGACTCTCAATTATCCGTCTCCTCTGTTTTTGAACCTTGCAGCGGCATAAAAACGCCGCCTGCGGGGCAGACTCCTCTGCACGTTCATGCAGCATTAAGGTAAAGTCACGGTTGCTTCCCGCAACAAGGACATATTAACAAAATCCCCTCGCTTTATAAAGGTTTCCCGGGAGGCTCTCATGCCTCCCGGCGCAACAGTCACGTTTGTTCATATGTTCATACGCCGCGGAGGAACGGTGAAGTGCTGCAATTATTGAAATAATACTGTTATGTATGATAGTCTTATTACTACCTGAGAACTGAACGTTATCGTTTTTTTCTCTTGAAAACACACGTCCATCAAATCTTCTCTCTGTCAGTGTTCCGGCAGGCCGGGATTCACGAGGGAAAGGACGGAGGAAAAACTGGGGAGGTATTTTATGGTAGTCACAATGAAGGAACTTCTGGAGGCCGGTGTCCATTTCGGACATCAGGTCAAGCGCTGGAATCCGAGGATGAAAAAATATATTTTCGGCCAGCGCAACGGCATCTATATCATCGACCTCCAGAAGACGGTCAAGATGTTCGAGGTCGCCTATAACTTTATCAGGGACATTTCCAGCAAGGGGGAATCCGTCCTCTTTGTGGGCACGAAAAAGCAGGCCCAGGATGTGATAATCGAGGAGTCGCAGAGGGCGCAGTCTTTCTATGTAAACCAGCGCTGGCTCGGCGGTATGCTTACAAACTTCAAGACGATCAGGCAGGGCATAGAAAAGCTCAAGAAGATCGAGAAGATGAAAGAAGACGGCACATTCGATCTCCTGACCAAGAAAGAGGTGGCGAAATATGAAACCGAGAGGCAGCGGCTTGAGAAGAACCTCAGCGGGGTCAAGGAAATGAACGACCTGCCGGGCGCCGTCTTCATTATCGACCCGAAGAAAGAGGCCATTGCCGTCGCCGAGGCCAGAAAGCTGGCGATCCCCATAGTCGGCCTTGTTGACACCAACTGCAATCCGGATGATATAGACTATGTGATCCCCGGCAATGACGATGCGATAAGGTCGATAAAACTGCTGACCTCGAAGATAGCCGATGCCGTTATTGAAGGCAAGAGCGTTTTAACCAAGACCATTGAAGAGGCAGTAGAAAAAGAAGCAGCCGAGGAAAAGGACGGACAACAGGAACAACCGGAACAGGAAACAAAACAGGAACAACCGGAGCAACAGGAGAAGGAGGAAGTGAGCGGATGAGTATTACTGCAAGTGCGATAAAGGAATTGAGGGCACAGACAGGTGTGGGCATGATGGACTGCAAAAAGGCCCTTGCCGAGGCGTCCGGGGACTTTGACAAGGCGGTTGACATATTAAGGCAGAAGGGCCTTGCAATGGCTTCCAGGAAGGCATCCAGGGAGACCTCCGAGGGATTGATAGGCTCCTATATCCATATGGGGAAAATCGGTGTCCTCGTCGAGGTCAACTGCGAAACCGACTTTGTGGCAAAGACGGACGATTTCAGGGAACTGGTCAAGGACATTGCCATGCACATTGCCGCAGCCAATCCCTCTTATGTCAGAAGGGAGGATGTCCCCGCCGAGGTCGTGGAGAAGGAGAAGGAGATATATGCATCCCAGATAACAGGCAAGCCGCCGCATGTCGCCGAAAAGATTGTAGCTGGCAAGCTTGAAAAGTTTTATTCCGACACGTGCCTCATGGAACAGGTCTTCGTGAAAGACCCGGAGCAGAAGAAAAGGATCAAGGACCTGATCGTGGATAAGATAGCAAGGCTCGGGGAAAACATCCTGATCAAACGTTTCGTCAGGTTCCAGCTCGGGGACAGGGCCGGTTGAGGAATATGCCCGTCAAGTCCGGTAAAACCAGGTTCAGGAGAGTACTGCTGAAATTAAGCGGTGAGGCCCTTATGGGCGACAAGAGCTTCGGCATTGACCAGAAGGTGGTTGAATATATAGCGGGCGAGCTCAAAGGCATCTCGAAACTCGGCGTGGAGCTTGCAATAGTCATAGGCGGCGGCAATATCTTCCGCGGCCTTGAGGCAAGCGCCGAAGGCATGGAGAGGACGTCCGCCGATTACATGGGGATGCTGGCGACGGCGCTCAATGCCCTTGCCCTGCAGAATGCGCTGGAGGCCCACGGAATGCCCACAAGGGTCCAGTCCGCCATAGAGATGCAGGAGCTTGCGGAGCCTTATATAAGGAGAAGGGCCATGAGGCACCTTGAGAAAGGGAGATTCGTCATATTTGCGGCGGGCACCGGAAACCCCTATTTCACGACCGATACGGCGGCGGCCCTGCGGGCCGTGGAGATAGGGGCCGAGGTTATTCTGAAGGCCACAAAGGTCGACGGCGTCTACAGCAGTGATCCGGTGAAGGATCCGGATGCGAAGAAATATACCGAGATCGCCTATATCGATGTCCTGAAGCAGGGGCTTAAAATAATGGATTCCACCGCCATATCGCTGTGTATGGACAACAATCTCCCCATCATAGTATTCAGCCTGATGAAACGCGGCAACATAAAGAGGATATTGGACGGTAAAAAAATCGGTACACTTGTAAAGGGAGGGGTCTCCTAATGGAAAAAGAGGTAAAAAAAAGACTGACGGACAGGATGGACAAGACCATTGATGTCCTGAAAAAAGACCTTGCAGGCATGAGGACGGGCCGCGCTTCACTGTCCATTCTGGATGGCATAATGGTTGATTATTTCGGGACTCCCACCCCCATAAACCACCTTGCTACATTAAGCGTGCCTGAAAGCAGGCTGATCACGATCCAGCCCTGGGACCCGAAGGCCATATCCGAGATTGAAAAGGCCATCCAGAAATCGGACCTCGGCCTGAATCCCGGCAATGACGGGAAGATAATACGGCTGGCCATACCCCCGCTCACCGAGGAACGGAGAAAAGAGATCGTCAAGCTTGTTCACAAACGCGGTGAAGAGGCGAAGATTTCCCTCAGGAATATCAGGCGGGACGGCAACGATGAAATAAGGAGGCTTGAAAAAGAAAAGCATCTGAGCGAGGATGACACCAAGCGCTCGCTGGACGAGATCCAGAAGATCACGGATTCATATATAAAAAAGGTGGACGAGATCGTCTCCCGCAAGGAGGCTGAGGTGCTGGAAGTGTAACGGCAGGTTGACACCCCGGGTCTTTATGTTACACTCTGAGAATATATCAATCTTAATGTTGCATAAGCCGGCAGGAGAGACCGCCGTAAAACCGGCGGTCTCTCCTGCCGGCGGGCGGTATTTTATGCAACTGTAAGGTCAACATCATACAAAAGGAGGAACATATGGCAATACGCGTTGGGATTAACGGCTTTGGAAGGATAGGGAGGAATTTTCTCAGGACATGCGCCGGCCGGGATGCCGTGGACATAGTCGGAATAAACGACCTCACTGATGCAAAGACACTTGCCCATCTCCTGCGCTATGATTCCGTTCACGGGATCTTTGACGGTGATATTCAGGCAAAGGGGAACAATCTCGTCATAAACGGCAAGGAGATACCGGTCACATCGATCACGGACCCGGCACAGTTGCCGTGGAAGGACCTGAATGTTGAGATAGCGCTTGAATCCACTGGGCTTTTCGTCAACAGGGAGGGCGCGTCCAAGCATTTAAGCGCCGGTGCGGAGTGGGTGGTCATCTCGGCTCCCGCAAAGGAGCCCGACGCCACGATATGCATGGGCGTAAACGAAGAAACCCTTGATATATCAAGCCACAGGATTATATCCAATGCCTCCTGCACCACAAACTGTCTCGCGCCTCTTGCGAAAGTTATAGACCAGAAATTCACCATCAGGCGCGGCCTCATGACCACAATCCATTCATATACAAACGACCAGCGCATACTCGACCTTCCGCACAAGGACCTCAGGAGGGCCCGTGCCGCGGCGCTTTCGATGATTCCAACCACAACCGGCGCCGCGAGGGCCGTCGGGCTTGTACTTCCACACCTGAAAGGCAGGCTGGACGGCATGGCGATCAGGGTGCCCACCCCGAACGTCTCCGTCGTCGACCTCGTTGCCGACGTCGAGAAGGATGCATCCGCGGAGGCGGTGAACGCCGCGCTCAGGGAGGCGGCCTCCGGCCCGCTTAAAGGCATACTTCAGTATTCCGAGGAGCCCCTTGTCTCCATCGACCTCAACGGCAACCCGCATTCCTCCATAGTCGACGCCACCCTCACAAGGGTGATCGAGGGAAACATGGTCAAGGTGCTGTCGTGGTATGACAATGAATGGGGCTACAGCATGCGTCTCAGGGACCTGATGCTTTATATCGACGGCAAGAGGTAAGGTGCGGCGATGCGGGACGGTCTTTCAGTGCCTATTAAGGGCGTTTTAAACAAGCTTTCCATCAAGGACCTGGACATCAAGGGCAAGAGGGTTTTCATCCGGGTGGATTTCAACGTGCCGCTCGATGAGAATCTCAATATCACCGATGACAGGAGGATACGGTCTTCCCTGTCCACCATAAATTATGCGATAGATGAAGGCAGCAGGATAATCATAGCCTCGCACCTCGGAAGGCCGAAAGGCAGGGTTGACAAGAGGTATACCCTTGCGTCCGTTTCAAGGAGGCTGCAGCGCCTGATCAAAAAAGAGGTCACGTTTCTTCCCGACTGTATCGGTCCCGAAGTTGAAGCCGCCGTCGGCAGGATGTCAGACGGCGATATCGTACTCCTGGAAAACCTGAGGTTTCATATTGAAGAGGAGGAGAATGACGAAGAGTTCAGCAGGGCGCTGGCGAAACTTGCGGATTATTATGTGAACGATGCCTTCGGCACCGCCCACAGGAGGCATGCGTCGATAGTGGGCATAACAAAGTTTCTCCCCTCCGCCGCGGGTTTCCTCCTGCAGAAGGAAATAGACTACCTGCAGGGGGTCGTCAACCACCCCATAAGGCCTTTTGTCGCCATACTGGGCGGCGCAAAGGTGTCCGGCAAGATAGATGTCATACGGAACCTTGAGGACAAGGTCGATAAAGTCATCGTGGGCGGCGGAATGGCCTATACCTTCCTGAAGGCCGAGGGCTACAATGTCGGGGAATCCCTTGTGGAAGACGACATGCTTGAGCTTGCCAATGAAATCCGGGATGCCGTTGTGTCCAAGGGAATCAGGTTTTATCTGCCCGTGGATTGCGTCATCGCCCAGAGCATCGAGCCCGGCGCAGAGACAAAACTCGTGACCACGCAGGAGATACCCGACGGCTGGAAGGCGGTCGACATAGGCCCCGCATCCGTCAGGCTTTTCTCGGAGGCCCTGGAGAGCGCAAAGACCATCCTGTGGAACGGCCCCATGGGGGTGTTCGAAGTCGATGCCTTCTCGCGGGGAACTTTCGCCATTGCCCATGCAGTGGCCGATGCATATGCGCTGACCATCGTTGGCGGAGGAGATACTGATCTGGCGGTCAGCAGGGCGGGCGTCTCGGAAAGCATCTCGTTCATTTCGGCAGGCGGCGGAGCCGCGCTGGAGCTTCTTGAAGGAAAGGAACTGCCCGGGCTTGTGGCACTGACCGACAGGTAGCGTCCCGCGTTTCGTTTCAACGGGATGTCTTCAGGTGCCTCTCTATCTCCCTGCGTGCCTCTTTTTCTTTTATCGAGGTCCTTTTTTCGTACTGTCTCTTGCCTTTGGCGAGGCCTATCTCGACCTTTGCCTTTCCGTTCTTAAAGTAGATCCTCAACGGGATCAGGGTGAAGCCTTTGCGGCTTATATTGCCCCATAACCTGCTTATCTCCTTTTTGTGCAGCAGGAGTTTTCTCGTTCTCAGGGGGTCGTGGTTCTGTATGTTGCCGTGGCTGTAAGGGCTTATGCGGCAGTTCAGGAGAAACGCCTCGTTGTCTTTGATGACGGCATAGCTGTCCTTCAGGTTGGCCTTCCCTTCCCTCAGGGCCTTTACCTCGGTGCCCACCAGCGACAGGCCGGCCTCATAAGTCTCATGAATGTGATAATCATGATACGCTTTCCTGTTGGTTGCGACAATCTTTTCAGTCATAGCATGTAGAGATAAATCTCATATATAATAACCGCAATGTAGAGATACAGCGCAAAAGGCAGGCTGAGCCTTGTAAGCCTGAGATTCTTGAGCACTGTCAGAATTATCAGGGCTGTCGCCGTGACGGTGAATTTTACTATGGTGAAATGCATTATACCATACCCGAGGACACCGGCCATAACCGGGTTTGCTTCTATCACCTTGCCTTTTTCTATCAATACAAGGGTCAGGTAGGCATCAAGAGTGCTCAGGCACAGGAGGGTAAGGACATATACCAGGAGACCGGCGCTGTACAGGTCCACGAAGAGATGCCTGTGTTTGTCCGACTCTCTCCTGACCGTCTTGCGCCTGCCTCCGAAGAATGTATATCTGCTGATGATGGGGGTCGGCCCCTTCCGCCTGTCGGGTGTATCCCTTTTTTCTGTATTTATTTCCGCGCCCATTTTCAGTTACGGTTCAGTGCTTCCTGTCCGTGATTTGTCCCGGGTTGCAGCTACGGCGTACACGGTTCCGGCCATAATTGTAATGTAAATGATTTTGACACTTTTTGCAATTTCATTTCCGGCAGGCGTTGTTGCCGCATAGCGCCATGTCAACCTCACGGGCATCATCCAGGCCGGTAATCATTGCCCAAACTGACAGAAAAGGTTTTCTTATGTTAAAATTTACCTGATTAATAACGGAGAGCGTATTTCTCATCATCGTCCTGTCATCAGGAGCATCTTTACTTAACCTTAATGTTGCATAAGCCGCCAGGGGAGTCCGGCGTAAAACCTTATATAAGGCGATGGGATATCGGAAACAGGTCCTTGTTTCAGGATTCAACGGAGAGTGAAATACCAAAAGATGTCCATATGCCGTGCGGGATGTGTCCCGGATGTACCGGGGATAAAGCTTTTCCGCCGGGCTTCCCTGCCCCGCCGGCGGTATTTTAAGGCCATTGCAGGGTTTATTGAATGAAAGCAAAGGGAATAAACGGTATTATCAGGATAACCGATGAAAAGCTTACATCATTTCTTCTCCGTTTAAGGTTTCTCAGGGAAGACGACCATCCGCGGTTAAAACGCATTGTCGTCGCGTGGTTTGCCTTTTTGCTGGTAATGACGGCATGGGGGTTGAGAGATGTCTCCGTTTCATGGGAGAAGGCCAGGGGATGGGAGTATTTGTGGATTGCCGAGAGCATTGTACAAGGCGACTGTTTTTGTTTCGCCGACTGCAAGAAAGGCTGGAGACCGAGGGAGGGATGTGACAAATTCCGTATGACGGCCCACGAAGAGCCGGTCTACCCGTATTTAACGGCGGCCGCTTTCAAGACGTTCGGCAGGAGGCACGGCGGCATTTTGGTTTTGATTCTCCAGGTGACGGCCCTGTTTTTTACATCCTGTATTGTTTATCTCCTGGGGCGCAGGGTATTCAATGCACAGGCGGGCCTGCTGGCGGGTTCGGCACTGCCGCTGCTGAACAGAAATCTGGCGGTGACATTTGTCCCATCTGTATTTGCCGGACTGATGATCTCAGTCTCAGCGTATCTCATCATCCTGTGTGTTGAGAAAGTCTCGGTCCGCCGCGGCGTTATCCTGGGGCTCACACTCGGGTTTGCCGCCCTGTTGTACGCCCCTACCCTTGCCTTTATTCCAATAGCCGTTTTTTTCCTGCTTGTAAAAAAAACCCCCGGCCGCTTCCTTGCCCTTAAGACGGCCGCGGCGGCAATCCTTGCCGCCGTTATTGTGCTGTCCCCCTGGACAGTGAGGAATTTCATGGTCTTTGGCCAGATCATTCCCGTCAGAACAGGATTCGGGATAAATGTCCACCAGAGCAACCCTGTGCTGGCGGAATCGTTCTCTGCGGAATCCCGCGGGGATATCAAAGGCGGTCTTCCATGGAGGGCCGAAAACGCGGGGGATGCCGTCCGCCTCAGCTTCGCATATGACCGGCAAGTGGCTATTTACAAGCGGAGTTTTGATATAATCAGGCAGGACGCCCCCCCCGGTTATGAATACAACGAGGCTGAAACGGACAGGGTCGCTTTGAGAAGAACCCTCGAGTTTGTCGTTTCTCAACCGCGGACTTTTATGACCTTGACCTTATACAGGATGTATGCCTTTTTCTTCATGCTGGGCTGGAAGGCGGCGATCATTTCCGTGTTTTTCTTTGCCGGCGCCGTAATCTCGGCGCGCAACGCGAAGGTGCGGATACTGCTCCTGCTTATACTCGCATATGCCGGCCCTTATTTCCTGGCAGTGACCTGGTGGTACCGCTACCGGTATCCGATTGAACCTTTGATTCTTGTTGTGGCATGCTGCCTGCCGGCGCTTGTCTTCTCAAAGTTGTATTCACTTCGCCGCAAGTCAGCGGCCGGTGATGAAGCCGTAGCCCGCTGAGCCCCTCTCCTTCCTTAACGTCTTCCTGTTCCGGGGGAACTGCGTGAAATGCCGCACATATTGGGAAAAATTGTCAGATAAATTTACTTCCTTGATCATAACTCCTTTGATTATAAGCAAATCCTTGCTGGCAACCAATATGCTAAAGTGTAAACATAATTAACATATTGTTGCCATGCGCGTGTGTTTGCGCGCGCGTTCATATGCCGGAGGAGTGAATTGTGAAAATGCCGGCAAGGAGAATACACAGATGAAACGGAAGATCATCCTGCTGTTGTCCGCACTTTTTGTATTCTTCACTATCGGTGTGGTTGCGGCAATGTTCTATATAACAAAAAGCACGGCCGAGTTGAAACATATTATCAAGCTTAATGAGATCGAGCAGTTGAGGCGAAAATTAATAATAGATATTCAGTCCGTCCAGACGGGGCTTTTTACTTTTGATATGAACGGGCGCAACCCGGATTCCATTGTAACCAACATGACAACCCTGCGGAACACGGCGCGCAGATGCTCCACCTGCCACCATCCACCCCGGCTGACCGGACGCATAAAAGAGGTTCAAGCCCTTATTGAAGATTATGATGAGGCATTAAGCGCCTATATAGCTGAATCCGCGGGAACCGGCGGCGCCTATACACCCGCCCCCGAGGCCTCTGCAATAGGAGACAGACTGATTGATCTCACGGAAGGCATGTCGCACAGCGCCAGCGACAATCTGAAGGACTTGACGGAAAGCACGATGGTAAAGATCGAGGGGGCGAGGGCCATTCTCTTTGCAACGGATGTCATAACATTTGTTCTCGGCATCATAGTCGCGGTAAGCCTGGCGAGATCCATCACCCGGCCGGTAAATCAGCTTGTAACCGCCACCAGGGAAATCTCCTCGGGAAAATTCGGGACGATGATTTCATGCAGGGACAAAACCGAGTTCGGAGAGCTTGCCGCACATTTCAATGCAATGAGCATTGCGGTCAGGGACGGATATGCAAAGCTCCGTCAGGAGATTGCTGAACGCAGGCAGGCCGAAGAGTCGCTTGCCGAATCCGGGAGGTTTATGAATACAATACTCGACAGCATTATGGACCCGCTCTGTATTTTTGACAGCGAATACAGGATAGTATGGGCCAATAAGGCCTATGCGGAGATAAAAAACAGAAAGCCCGATGAGCTTAAAGGCAGACATTGTTACAGGGCGCTGCACGGCAGGGACAGTATCTGCGATGATTGCATTGTGGCAAAGACTTTTCTGTCTTCAGACCCCTGTGCAAAGGACAACTTCATAACATACAGGTCCGGATCAAAGGTATGGCTTGAAATCTATACCTATCCGATTTTCAACGAGCAGGGGGCGGTATCCCATGTCATCGAATATACAAGGGACATTTCCGAGCGCAAGCAGATTGAGGAACAGTTGCATCACGATGCATTCCACGATTCCCTGACGGGACTGCCCAACCGCGCGTTGTTCATGGACCGGCTTGAGCATGCGGTTGACCGCGAAAAGCGGAACAGTGAATACCTCTTTGCGGTTCTTTTTATAGACATGGACCGTTTCAAGGTCCTCAATGACAGTCTCGGCCATACGGCCGGTGACAAGCTCCTGGTCGCCGTCAGCCGGAGGCTTGCGGAGAGCCTCCGTCCCGGGGACACCGTGGCGCGTTTCGGAGGGGACGAGTTTGCGGTCCTGCTTGAAGACCTGAAGGACAGGGAAGAGGCGCTGGTGATAGCCGACAGGATACAGGAAAAGCTGTCACAGCCGTTTGACCTGGACGGACAGGAGGTGTTCAGCTCCGCAAGCATAGGAGTAACCTTCAATGCAACCGGCTATGACAACCTGGAAAACATATTGCGCGATGCCGATATTGCGATGTACCATGCAAAGGCCAACGGCAGCGCCCGCTACGAGATATTCAATACAGAGATGCACAGAGACGTATTCGCCCGGCTGAAACTGGAGACCGACCTGAGGCAGGCAATCAAGCAGGATGAATTCTGTCTTCACTACCAGCCGATTGTATCCGCGGAGACAGGCAGGATTGCCGGTCTGGAGGCCCTCCTGAGGTGGCGCCATCCCGGCAATGGCCTTGTATATCCCGGTGAATTCGTCCCCGCGGCGGAAGAGACCGGGTTAATTGTTCCCATCGGCAAATGGACGCTTTACGAGGCGTGCCGGCAACTGAGCATATGGCAGAAGCGGTTTCCGCAGGCGCATCGACTGACAATGAGCGTGAATGTGTCCAGCAGTCAGATGCTGCCCGATCTTATCAGGCACATAGAAGAGGTCATACGCGATACGGGCATTGAGCCGGGCACACTGGTTCTTGAAATTACGGAGAGCATGATCATGGAAAACGCCGAAGCCGTAGCGCCCCTGTTTCAGCAGTTGAAAGACATAAATGTCAAACTGCACATCGATGATTTCGGAACCGGATATTCATCCCTGAGCTACCTCCACCGGTTTCCAGTGGATGTGTTGAAGATCGACCGTTCTTTTGTCTCAAGGCTCGGCTTCAACGGAGACAACATGAAAATCGTCAGGGCCATAGTCACGCTCGCCCACAGTCTGAACATGGACATAATCGCGGAAGGCGTGGAGACAGCGGAGCAGGTTGAACAACTGAGGTCTCTCAATTGCAAATACATGCAGGGATATTTCTTCTCCAGGCCCGCCGATTGTGTGGAAACCGAGCGCCTTCTCCGCCGGGGCCGGTTCAGTCCGGCGCTGCAGTATGCCGTCTCCGGGGATTAAAACTCCCTCTCTATCGCCCCTGTTTCTTCGACCAGCTCGGGCGTGAACTCCCCCGGCCTGCGGCCGAAGCAGGTTCCGAGGCTCTCATGAAATGCAACGGTGTTCAGGTCCACGAGCCTCTGCCTTATGACCTCCGCGGTCGGTTTATATGTTATCTTCGTGCCCCTTACCTTGATAACCGTGTTGCCGCCCAGCCCGCGGGTCAGCAGCACCACTGCCGCGGCCCCGGCCTCCCTGCCGAAGTTGACGTCGTATGCGGAAGAGACACCGGAGCGTACAAGGTGGCCGGGTGTCACCTCCCTGATTTCGGGAAGCTCGTAAACGCCTGAAACCAGTATGCCGTTCCTCTTCATGAAATCCTTCATTTCAGGGTCCTTTTTCATCAGGGCTTCGAGTCTCTTTCTCACGTATTTCCCCGCGCCCGCCAGCTTCTTGTGTCCGAAGGCGTCCGTGCCCGCGCTCTCGTCGACAATGACTTCCCCACTGGAGTCCTTCATGCCCTCGGCGGCGACGATCGTGTATGTCCCCGCCTTGACGTCGCTGTTTTCAACGCGGGATATGAACCTCTTCTTCATGTGTTCATAAACCACGTCGAAATCGACCGGTATCTCGGGGATGAGTATACAGTCCGCGTCCCCGCCTATGCCGCCCCTGAAAGCGGTATGCCCTGCATACCGGCCGAACGCCTCGAGCACTATCACCCGGTTATGTGTGTAGCCGGTCGTCTTAAGCTCCCTGATGAACGCCGCTATCCTGTTGATGGCGGAATCCCCGCCCACGCTGTATGACTGCAGGTCGAGGTCCATTGTCTTGGGCGCGTGCACACATGCAATGCCGCGGGCGGCAAGGTCGACTATGACGCTGCCGGTATCGTCCCCGCCGCTTATCACGAGACCGCCGATATTAAACTTGTCGAGACCCTTCTTGATCCGGTCATACTTGTTTTCATCGTCTATTTTCTTGATCTTCACCCTTGAATTGCCTGCCTCGGAGCCTGCCTCCTCCGCCTTTATGAGATCGAGCCTCCCCGGCGTCAGGACAGTGACCCTTTCAGCGTCGATGAGATTGTACAGGCCTGCATAGCCGTTCGGGATAATAACCGTTTCAATGCCCATGGAACGGGCCATCTGAGCGGCCCCCTTGATCACGGCGTTGAGTCCGCCGCAGTCTCCGCCGCTTGTTATCACGCCTATTCTCCTGATCTCCATGATTGATACACCCTCCTTGATTTTTGCGGTTGCGTTTTAAAGCGTTCCCTTTGTGGACGGCACGCCGCTGCTTCCGGGACGGATTTCCGCCGCCGAGTGCAGCGCCCTGCCGAATCCCTTGAATATCGCCTCGAAAATATGGTGCGGGTCCCTGCCGTAAAGAAGCAGTATGTGCAGGTTCATTCCCGCATTGTTTACGAGCGACCTGAAGAAGTCCTCGAAAAAAGAGGCCCCCATGCTCTGTATCTGCATGCCGCCCCCGGGAAGCCTGACCCTGTAAACCAGGAACGGCCTCCCGCTCAGGTCAACGGCAACCTGCGCCAGGCTTTCATCCATAGGCGTCAGGGCCTCGCCGTAGCGCCGTATCCGCAGTTTTTTGCCGAGAGCCTTTTTAACCGCCTCGCCGAGGACAATGCCGAGGTCTTCCATCAGATGATGATAATCAATCTCGATGTCGCCCCTTGCCTGGACATTCAGGTCCATATGGCCGTGCTTTGACATAAGGCCGAGCATATGATCGACAAAGGGGATTGATGTATCTATGCTGTAATCACCCCTGCCGTCAAGGTTCAGGCTGATTTTTATATCCGTTTCACTGGTCTTTCTTGCGACTGCGGCCTTTCTCGGCATTAAAAACCTCCCGGTATTCTTGTATGTTACAGCAACTGCCTCAACGCTTTCAGAAAGGCGGCGTTCTCTCCCGGCGTGCCTACGGTCACCCGCAGGCACCCGTCGAATATGCCTTTCATGTTCCTGACGAGTATGCCCTTATGAAGCAGCCCTTCGTAAATCCTGTCCGCGGCCCTCCTGTTGCCGGAGACACTCCCCGCGTTGCCGCGGATTCTGAACAGTATGAAGTTCGCCTGCGACGGATACGGCTCTATGCCCTCTGTGTTTTTCATTTCCTTGAACAGCTTTTTCCTTTCAGAGACCACTGAACGGATGTGGGAGCGCATCCGTTCCCTGTTCTTCAGGGCCTCTGCCGCGACATGCTGCGAAAGCGAGTTGAGGTTGAAGGGCAGCCTGACCTTGTTCACCTCGTTTATAATGTCGGTGCCGGCCATCATAAAGCCCACCCGCAGGCCCGCGAGTCCTATCTTGCTCAGCGTCCTGAGAATGACGAGATTCCCGTATTTCCCCAGCAGCGGCAGGAACTCGTTCCTGCCGGAGAACGGCTGGTATGCCTCGTCCACCACCACCATGCCTTTCGAGGCCTTTATTATCTCCAATACCCTGTCCGCCGAAAAGCAGTTGCCCGTGGGGTTGTTGGGGGAACTCAGAAATATCAGTTTCGGTTTCCGCTTTTTTATAACTTCCAGGAACCTCTCCGTATCCAGGTCGAATTCCCCGTCAAGGGGCACCTCTATCCCGGCCTCGTTCAGTGTCTGTGACAGGATGCCGTACATCGAAAAAGTCGGAACAGGGTATGCCGTCGGCCCCCCGAATGTTGCGATCAGGTTATAGATCAGCTCATCGGAGCCGTTTCCATGAAGAATGTTTTCGGGCCTTACCCTGAATTCCCTCGCAGCAAGTCCCCGCAAGGTTTTCGCCTCGGGGTCGGGGTACCTGTTGGCGCGGACTGACCTTAATGCACTGAATCCGTAAGGGCTTTCATTTGCATCCAGCTTGATTCTGCAGGGTATCTCCTCCGCCCGGTAGGCTTTAAGTCCGCGTATGTTCGGTTTTACCAGTCTTCTTATATTCATTGTGGGAAATTATAACACAAGTATCAGGCGCCGGGACAGATTGCCGGAGAAATTTCAACCGGCCTTTCTATAAGGGCTGTTCCCCGAGACCCGAGAGGAACTGATGGACACACCCGGGAAGGTCCCTGCTGTAGCCGCCCTCAAGCACTGCAAAGGCGGGTCTCCCAAGAGCCGCGAGCATCCTGCCTATCTCCAGGTATGTCGCCGGCTCCAGGGCAAGGTTTGTCAGAGGGTCGCCCCTGTAGGAATCGAAGCCTGCCGAGATCGCCAGCAGCCCGGGATCGAACGTCTCCACCTTTTTAAGGGCGTCTGCAAATACAGACAGGTATTCATCATGGCCGGTGCCCGCCGGGAGAGGGTGATTTATACAGTTGCCGCTGCTTCTGAGCCCTGTGCCCGGATACAGCGGGCTTTCGTGTAGAGAGAGATAGAGGAAGTCCTTTCTCCCCCTGAATATCTCTTCCGTGCCGTTGCCGTGATGGCAGTCGAAATCCACGATCGCAACTTTCCCGGCCTTTTCCAGGGCCTTCAGCGAGGCAATGGCTATGTTGTTGAAATAGCAGAAGCCGCCCGGCGCGTTCCAGCCCGCATGATGCCCCGGCGGCCGCATGAGGGAGAACGCCTTTTCGTCCCTGTCCAGGCAGTGCATCGCCGCGGCAACCGCGCCGCCTGCCGATAATCTCGCAATATCATATATGCCGGGCAGCGCCGGAGTGTCCGCATCGTAAAAGCTCCCGTGCTTCACGCTTTCAAGGAGTTTACGGGAATGGGCCATCAGAATATCCTCCTCCGTACACGGGGCGGGCTCGATAAACCGGAAGCCTTTTTCCATGAGGTATTCGTATGTATGCAGCACGCGCGCAGGGGATTCGGGATGCCCCGGCTGCGAATACCCCAGGCAGGCTGCCGAATAGAATATCTTCATGAGGATATAATAGCATACATCAGCCCGCGGGAATTCCCGCGGCGGAGGGCGACTGAGTCTTTTTTACATCAGCATGATGGCGCGGGCAACACAATCACTGCGGAAATCCGGGGCAGGGGGCAGGGAGCAGGGAGCAGGGGAGCCGGGATGTGGAAAATTTGTAATGCTTTGATTTCAAACGATTTCCCGGCCCCGGCCGCTGACCCCCTCACCCCGGCCCCGGCATCTGGCCCGGCTTTTGCTATCTATAATAGACATTAATGCCTTATACTATTTGAGCCTCTTGCAAAAGTTATGAAGAAAATGCCTGTATATGTGATTTCGACCGGAGGGAGAAATCTTTCGGCAGCGGTGAGTTATAAGACCTCTCTCTCCGTTCGGGGTGACAGGGAGACGACTTTTGCAAGGGCCTCGTTTAAATTATTTTATTTTTTTCTTGACAAACATCTGTATTGATGTTATAAATTCATTCTGATATTCAGAGGATTCAAAGACTGCCCGAACAAACTAAACAGACTATTTTCAGATAATCAATCCGGAAACATTATATTCTCTGGCAGCGAGGAGGTGATCGAGCAGGAAAAAACGAGTGTCCTTCATTCACTCCGGTATCACGGGGCGGAAAAGGGATTTTACAGGATATATTCAACCAAACAAAGAAAAAAGTAAGGAGGTTTTTCGATGAAAAAGTATGTAATCGTGTTTTTAAGCATGCTGCTGGTGGCGGCGATGTCCGCAGGTGCATACGCAGCGGTGACAATCGGCGGCGACGCCTATGTCAGGGGCATCTGGAACGGCAATTTTGATATGAACAACGACGTCGACGACTCCGTGCGCTACTGGGACCAGAGGGTGAGGCTGACGGTTACCGGCGAAGCCGTAAAGGGCGTGGAGCTGAGATTAAGGCTGACCACGGGTGATGATATCTGGGACAACGCAGGCAACACCGGCGGAAGCCTGAGCGTTGACTATGCCTACCTGCATGTTCCCGTAGGCAATGTTGTCCTTGATCTCGGCCGCCAGAAATCCACTTGGGGGCACGAGCTCCTTGAGTCCGGCGTTACGAGGGACCGCGCAAAGGTGACGGCCGCGGCCGGCCCTATGACCGTGGGCTTCTATACTGACAAGATATCCGAGAACAACCAGAACTCTTCTGCAGGCCTCACCAATTCGGACGACGTGGATAATTACGGTGTCTTCGTGATTCACAAGGCCGGCAATGCCGAAGGCGGCCTCCTTGTCGAGCTTTACAACGACGACTCTGCCGCTGACAGCGCCGACAACGACGGCACCAGGGGAAGCGTTTATGCAACGGTTAACGCAGGCGGCGCAGCCATAACAGCCGAGCTTGCGATAAAGAACGGCGGCGTATACGAGACCACGGATAAGGACGGCGACAAGAGCGAGACCCAGTGGGCCGCATTTGCAGGCGCAGAGCTGCCGGCCGGCCAGCTTACCGTCACCGGACTGCTCGGCCTCACCAGGAACGGTTTTGTGGCTGACAAGCACTTCACACCGACCGTCCTGATCGGCACCGACAATCCGACAGCAATAGCGAATTTCGGACAGAATCCCGGCAGCACCGGCGTGGAACAGGACAGCTTTATCGCGGTTGCAGGCGCAAAGCTTTCGCCCCAGCCCGGGGTGACAGTATACGGAAAGGCCGCCTTTCTTTCCATGAGCGCATATGAGAATGATTTCGCTTCAGGGGAAGATAAGGCCACCGCCGTCGAGATCGACGCCGGCCTGGAATACCAGATCGCGCAGAACACAACCTACAACATCGATTTCGGCTACATGTTCCCCAAGGACATAACGGCCGATGACGACAATGTCATGACGCTTGCTCATTCACTGACCCTCAAGTTCTAACACAGCTCTTCACTGCATGAAAAGAAAGGGCGTTCCGGAGTCCCGGAACGCCCTTTTTGTTTGCAATGCAACATATTCTTTGTTAAACTTGAGTTATGGAAATAGTTCGGCCACCAAGGCACTGAGAAGAAAAAATATAACATAAACAGGAAAACATCGGCAAAATATCATGAGCCTCTTGCAAAAGTCTGAAAACATAGCAAAATGTCATTCTGAACTTGTTTCAGAATCCGATAAAAGCAATAAGTTAACCTTAATGTTGCATAAGCCGGCTGTGGAGTCCGCCGTAAAACCTTTATAAAGTATAAAGCGGGGCTCTTGCAAAAGTCCTCCGTCCGTCACCTCGAACGGAGAGAGAGGTCTTATA
>JALSHG010000027.1 GCA_026982355.1 Thermodesulfovibrio sp. | reverse complement strand
CCAATCCCCTTGAAATGCCATCAGCGCCGGTTGCGGAGGAGGAAGCCGGGAAAAAGGCCGGGACCGGCAGGGCCGTGGAAAAGCCACCGGATGAAAATTCCTTCCGTATAATATCCGAAATGGATATTTTCAGGCCCTCCAGGTCGGCCCCTGCATCCGGGCCGGAAAACACGCCTGTAATATCCGTTCCCGGGAGCACGCCCAGGCTTTTCGGTACCGTAATCCTCGATGACGACAAAACCGCCATACTTGAAGACCCGGATACGAAGAAGACCAAGGCGTACAGGATAAATGAATCCATAGCAGGCTTTGTCATAGCGGATATCCTGAAAAACAGGGTCGTACTCCTGAGAAACGGTGAAAAGGTCGAGGTGAAGTTGCGCGAGGACAAGGGCATAAGGCCCCCCCGCAGGCCGGCATACAACCGCCGCCCGGCCCGGCGGCTGCAACGGAGGATGCAAAAGCGGAATCCTCCGCCGCAGCCCCTGCTCCCCCCCGGCGAGCCGTCCCCGCGAAGAAGCATGATGGAAGGTGAAGACGAGGGCAGATATGCCGCCAATTGAATATCTCTACATCAAATCCTCGATCTTCTGCCAGTCGACATTATTGTTGATGCAGTCATATACATCAAGGCGGATGCCCTGCGTTTTTATTCGCTTGCCGTTTAATTTCACGCCGCTGTTCGTGATACTTTCAGAAGCTATGCCCCGTTCGATTTCATAATCACACGCCACGCCGATAATGCCTTTCAGTTTTTTTCTCTCAACGAGTCTCCTGGTGAAGCCCACGCTCGGGGTGATGTAGAACTGGTAGCCCCGCCGTTCCGCCGACTCGCAGATCTTTCCGCACCCGCACTGGTAGCATTTATTGCACAGCACCCCGTTTGACTTTGAGAATCTTGCAGGGCACTTATCGCTTATGAGGCAGTGCGGGAGGATAACGGCGACATCTTTTCTGTCGAGCTTCCGGAAGTCATCCATATAGTACTCGTTGATGGTCGACATGATGTCCGATCTTTTAAGCCCCAGAACCCCCTGGAGTTTATAAATATAAAGGCTCAGAAGAAATTTTAATTTTTTGACCATCTTCCCCTGTTTCACTGCACCTTATTATACCTGAATTCAATTCTAATCATTAAGATTATTATTATCAACCTTAATGTTGCATAAGCCGGCGGGAGAATCCGGCGGAAAACCTCCGCCGGATTCCTCCGTCCAGCAGGCGGTGTTTTTATGCCGCTGTAAGGGTATACGGCAAAGCTAAAGAACAGAAATATTTGTGCCGATTAATAACGTGGTCATATGATTCCATCTATAAATAACACGAGGAGGGCCGTAAAAATGGGAGAAAAAAAACGTGCGAAAAAGCCGGGTTCCGGCCGGGGCAACGGAAAAAAGAGCCCGAAAAGCAACGGAAGCCACGGCATTAAAAAACAGTATCTGGGCGCCGGTGCCAGATGCAGGGTCACCTTCAGACTGCCCAGACAGGCTGCGCCGGATGCCAAGGTCGTCACGGTCGTCGGCGATTTCAACAACTGGAACGTGACCGAGGCGCAGATGGAAAGACTCAGGAGCGGCGATTTCAAATTAACCCTCGAATTGCCGAGCAACAAAGAGTACAGGTTCAGGTACCTTATTGATTTCAACCGCTGGGAAAATGACTGGTGTGCCGACCAGTATGTCCCGAATCCCTTCGGATGCGATGATTCGCTGGTGATTGTTTAGCCGGTACGGACACGTGCGCGGGGGCCTGTACCCGATTTGCAGCGGGACCCCCGCACGCCGGCGCGGTATTTTCATGTCACTTTAAGCTTTAAACAAGGGGCGGGAAATTACGCGGGCTGAAGAGTTAATATATTCAGTCATGAAACTGCCCGAACTCCTCGCCCCTGCAGGCAACTTTGAAAAAATGAAGGCGGCCCTTCATTACGGAGCCGATGCCGTGTACATGGGCCTGTCTCCGTTCAGCCTGAGGGCAAGGGCTGATAACTTTACCGAAGAGGAGCTTGAAAAAGCGGCCGCCTTTGTTCATGAAAAAGGCAGGAAAATCTATGTTACCCTGAATATTTTCCCCGGCAACAATGATATTTCCCTTATAAAAGAGCATCTTGCGTTACTTGAAAGGATAAAACCGGACGGCCTGGTCGTTTCAGACCCCGGCGTGTTTGAAATGGCATCCGAAACCGTCCCCGGCATCCCCCTGCATATAAGCACCCAGGCCAATATCACCAACTACAGGGCCGCAGAATTCTGGCAGAGGCTGGGCGCTGAAAGGCTTGTTCTGTCAAGGGAATTGTCTGTTGAAGAGATCAAGGAGATCAGGCGGCACGTGGATATCGAACTGGAGTGTTTTGTTCATGGATCAATATGCATTTCCTATTCAGGCAGGTGCTATATCAGCAGCTTTCTCGCCAACAGGCCGGCAAACCGCGGGGAATGTACCAATTCATGCAGGTGGAACTATACATTAATGGAAGAGAAGCGCCCCGGAGAGCACCACCCTGTATATGAAAACGACAGGGGAACATATGTGATGAGCTCAAGGGATCTGTGCATGATTGAATATCTTGACAAACTCGCCGACGCCGGAATCGACAGCTTTAAAATAGAGGGCAGGATGAAGGGTATCAATTATGTGGCCGGTGTGGTTAAAACGTACAGGGAGGCCGTTGACGGCCTTGCAACCGGACCGTACAGGGTAAAGAAACGCTGGAAAAAAGAGCTTGCCATGTTTTCAAGCAGGGGCTACACCACGGGCATGTTTCTCGGCGTACAGCCGGACGGCGACTACAATCATGACGACGGGGAGGTCTACAGGATGAGCCATGAACTCGTGGGCATTGTCGAGTCGGTAAACAACGGAACGGCTGTTGTCGCCCTCAGGAACACCCTCAGGACCGGGGATAAGATCAATTTCCTCTCAACAGGGCTTGAGGAGAGAATCTTCAAGGTTAACGAGATGTACGACAGGTACGGAATCCCGGTTGAAAGCGGGAGAAATGAAGAAACAGTATTGATCCCCGTACATGATAAAGTCAGAGAAAACGACCTGATACGCCGCCCCCTGGAACACGGTCCTGCCCGAGCATACCCTTAACCGGGACATTCGGTCACCTTTCCCGGTCACCTTCGTCTGCTTAACGCATAACACCTTGATTTTAAAGAATAATTCAAAACCTGTTAAAAATGACAGGTGACTAAGCCACCCGGAATCTGTTATCAATAGATATGTCCCGCAAAAAAGGACTTTAAGGGAAATTCCTTTAATTTACAAGCACTTTGCTGATGTTATCACAAAAGCCGCCGTTTTTTGCGTGGAAACATAAAAAACGGCGGGAGGGGGAGCATGTGAACTGTCCCAATTTGCTGGAATGGACCCTGTGGAAAGCTTCTTTCTGCAGGCTGAGGTATGAAAAACCGCATATTCTGAACGCAGTGGAAATAATGACCTACTGTAAAAACGTAAATTACGTCAACTGCAATTTTTATCTGCAGCAGGGGTGTGAAGATCGGAAGGAATTCTGATATCCACCGGCAAATAATCATTTCATGCAAGGAGTAACCAGAGTGGAATATAAAATAGATACAGAGATATTACGTGAAACAGTTAAATGCAGAAAAAACTTTTCCTGTCTGTCGGGCGTGAAAGACTGTCTTTGCGAAGTGGAAGACAATATTTACAACAAAATTCTCTTCATTAAACCTCGCAGCAATAAACTGTGTGACTACAGGAATGCCTTTGGATATTCCTATGTCTGTAACTGTCCGACAAGAAAGGAAATATTCAGGCTCTACAGCGTATAGGGTCCGCATGCCCGACCTTAAATGCTGCATAAGCCGGCAGGGGGGAGCCGGCCAGGACTACGTCAAGATTACAGGCAACCGGCTCAAGCAAATGACTCTCTTTAAGTATGTTTTCCCTGTCCTGATCGTCTCTGAAAACGGCTTCCCGCGCGTTGCCTCTTGAGGTGATGTGATACACCGCGCCTTCATATTCTATCCTTAACGGTCTTGCCATGGATTAACTTTTTCAGTTTTTCCTCAGAATTGCAAGAAACAAGACCTGACCCCCAGGATGCTGCTAAACTTAAAAAGGGGACAGCTTTCAAGAAAAATCTTTTAAAGATGAGGCTTTTGCAAAAGTCCTCCGTCCGTCACCTGCAGCGGAGAGAGAGGTCTCATAACTCATCGATGCCGGATTTCAGTAAAGCAGAACCTTGCAAAGGCTTGAGCTGTGTGCCGGGAAACTTGCCTGCACAGTTCTCAGGGGGGCGACGGAGCCGAGAGTCTCCCGACCTACCCGGTATGAACCGGCAGGAGAGACCGGTGGGGAAAAGTTCGGGGTCCGGGGGGCCGGTAGCGTAAAATATTCTGTGTAAATTTGAATAAAAAAAAGAAAGGGTGTATTCTCCATAAGTTTGACTAAAAAGTTTTAAAAGGAGGAATACACCCA
>JALSHG010000026.1 GCA_026982355.1 Thermodesulfovibrio sp. | reverse complement strand
CAATGCGATCTTTCACAATAGTGGCAAGGTCAGTTATCAACGTACGAAAGCTGTGCACAGGCATATTTCCCTCAGTTCGTTTCGTCCTTGCCTTGCGCTTGGCTTTCGGGGTTGCTTTAATCTGCAAAACAACAGGGTCTGTTGAGCACGGAGACAGGCTTCAATATCACGTAAACTTTCTCTATATGTGAGTTGAGCAAAAGCCATACATAGATATTGGTCTAAGCAAGAAAAGCTTTTTACTTTATAATGTCCTTTATAGCGATTAACACATCTATGAAATGTATGCATGGGAAGATAATCCATTACCTGAGAAAAAATAATTTTGCCTGTATACATAAGCTATTGCCTCCTATTAAATTTAAATAACAGAAGCATAGCTTGACTGAAATTTTTATTTCAAGTCGATGACAGGCATTTATATATGTTTTTTATTTTATTTTCAATAGGTTATGCTATTTTATTATTCAAACGTTCGGACAGCAGTGGTTTAATATCTTAATATCCGTCGACTCATTGTGTTTATGAGGTATTCAGCCTCCGGAATTTCTTGTTTTGGACAGGCATGATTTTTCTTAATTATCGAAGTCTGACTTCAATAATTTTATTTTCTGGCGGATGCAAAGAGCCTTCTGAAGTCAAATTCAATGCCTCTGTCCGTCCTGTTATTTTCAAAGCTCATTGCAAAGGCGTATTTGAAATATTCCTGTTCCCTGCCGGGTAATAGGTCCAGATACGGCCTCAGCCCGGCAGACGCCAGCCAATCAAGCACTTCCTTTAGACCCTCAAATACAAGTCTGTAGTCTCTGTAAAAAACCCTGATATTCCCAAACCCTGCCTCTTTCAGCAGGGTTTCATACTCTTCCTTTGCCGGGAAATACCAGGGGGATTTCCAGTTTACATGGAACTGCTCAAGACGCAGCAAAGCTATCGCATTACCGGTGTAGTCAAAAAATTCCCTGCAAAAATTCTTTGCGGGAAGCTGAAAGACGATTCTTCCTCCCGGTTTTAATGACTGATATACCCGCCCCATAATCTCTTTTTGTTCTTTCATCCACTGAAGCGCCGAGTTGGAAAAGACAATGTCGAATTCATCGGTAAAGCTCATTGATTGAGCAGAAACCCGTATCAAGGACAGGTTTTCCATTGGTTCGGCTTTTTCCCTCGCCTTTTCAAGCATCTCACCGGATGAGTCGATTCCGACAACATAGCCCTTTGATGCCAGGCGTGCAAGCTCTATTGTAAGATTTCCCGTGCCGCAGCCGATGTCGAGTATTGAATCAGTATCGCTTACTCCTGCCATGGCGATAAGCTCTCTGCCCGCATCCACCTGTGGGGCTTTTGCAGCATCGTATTTTTTGGCATCCCATCTCATATCACACCTCCGTAAGAGAATCTGTAGTCCACAGATTTCGCAGATTTATATGGAAAATGTCTCTACTGTTTATATCCGCGTTTATCCGCCTTAACCTTACAGCGGCATAAAATACCGGCGGACTCCTCTGCACGTTTATGCCGCATTGTTTATGCCGCATTAAGGTTAATCCGCAGCTAAGTTGCTGCATAAAAAAAGGCCGCGGTGTTTGCTATACCGCGGCCTTCGAGTTGCTATGGATTTATCTGCTGTCAGCTAATAGAATCCCTCCTCAGCCGCGGCGCCGCCTGTGTGCCATGCTGCCTTAAGGAGTCTCTTTGCCGATAAAAGATGATTGTTGAACATGGCTTAATAATAATTAAAACTTTTCCACTGTTAAACCTTTGATCTTTTTGTAATCCCTGAGATCAGAGGTAATTACTGAAAAGCCCAGAGAGATAGATGTAGATGCTATCATGAGATCATGGGCCCCGATGTTTATTCCCTTTTTTGCCAGATTGGCCCATATCCCGGCATATATTCTTGAGGTGCCGAGATCAAACGGATAGATGGGGAAGGTCTCTATAACTTTTTCGACATAAGCCTCTCTTTTCAGTCGTCTCTTTTGTGAATCAGCCCTGTGAACACCATGCAGAAGCTCAGAGACAGTAATTACGCTTATGCCAAACGATTCGCTTTCCCTGCCCCGGACGAGTTTATCAATATCCGGAGAACCACGCTCCATGGCAATGAGAACACTTGTATCAAATATCACGCCCATTCGCTTTTCTCCGGCATTAACGGCTGATGTTTTATAATCTCTTTTAAATCTTCTTCGAATTTTTCAGCTTCATCGCCAAGTCGCGGAAGTTTCTTCAGCAGCCCTTTTATCTCACTAAGTGTTCTTTCCCTCAAAGGCGTCTCTACCGGGCAGATGGAAGCTATCGGTTTGCCTCCCCTCAAAATTGTGTAGTGATTCCCCCTGTATTTTATGGAATTCAGGATTTCCGAAAATTTCCTGACAGCTTCTGTTGCACTAACTATTTTCTCCATAGATGCTCCTTTTTATGTAAAATATGATAATTTTATTTTACATATTTAATGTTCGATTGTCAATGCCGCCGGTCTGGAAATGATGCAACAGTTCAGCCCTGAACAGGCCTGTAATATCCGGTACAGGACGAGTCTACCGGTCGGGGGGTGAACTATTACAAAACATCAAAATTCGTAACTACTCAGGTCCAATTTAACCCTGATTAACTATTCTATCATTTTTTACCGGACTTTCTTTTCACCCTCTGTACTTGCGGGGCGGGTTTGCTGTTATAATTCCCGTATGCTGACTGTCGGTCTCACGGGAAATTTCGGGATGGGCAAAACCACGGTTCTGCTGATGTTCGGCAGACTGGGGGCATACACCTTCAACTCTGACGAGACCGTTCATGATATTCTCAAAAGACCCGGGATAATAAAAGACATCTCCGGAATCCTCGGCGAAGATGTCATCACGAAACAGCCGGGCGGCCTCTCCCTTGACAGAAGGCGCATGGCGGACATAATCTTCAGCGACCCCCGCAAAAGGGAACAGGTCGAAAAGATTATACATCCCGAGGTACTGAAAAGCATGAAAACAACCGAATCGCGCATATCCGCGGAGGACCCCTTGGCGGTAATCGTATTTGAGGTGCCGTTGTTGTTCGAGGCTGGTTACGGCAAATACTTCGACAGGACCGCAGTCGTCTACTGCAGGCGGGAAACCGCCGTAAAAAGGCTGGCGGAAAAAGGTGTTGCAAGGGACGAGGCCATCAGGAGAATCCGCTCACAGATGCCGGTTGCCGCGAAGAAAAAAAAGGCCGACTTTGTAATAGACAATGATAACGGAATAGAACGGACGGAGGCCCAGGTCAGGGATGTCTTCAGGCTGCTTCAAAACCTTAATCGGGGATCCCTGTTCCGGCAGCCCTAACCGAATATGTTGCCGGAAGCCTTGTCCCTTATTCTCGCCTCAATATCCTTCAGGTCATCTCCGGTTATCCCGAGTATGTCGAGGGCGGAGGGGTCAAAAGGGTAATCAGGGTTTTTCTCGGTTATACGTGAGATATCGGCGGTGGTCATGTAATCGGCCAGGTGTACAACGGCGACATGCTTCGTATTCCATTTCGCAACAGAGGGGGTGTGGTGATAATGAATCGTATCTATGAAAACACCCGGCAGTTCCCATTTCTCGGCAATCCATCTCCCGATGTCCGCGTGTGTAAAATCCAGGACCGACTTCTCGGCCTCGATAAGGGTGCCGTCTCCTTCAAAGGTATTTAATATCTTCGTGAAATTATCGGAAAAATACCTGTTCAGCACGAGGTAGCCCATATCATGCAGAAGGCCGTTGACCAGCATTTCCTCGGATATATTGAGACTGATGCTCTCCGAGATGAACTTCGAGACCACGCCCACAACCGCGGAATGCCTGAAAACCTTCTTGTAATAGACCCTGTGCTCGGGCTTTCCGTCGTCAAGAACGGTCATCAGGGATATGCCGAGCGCGATATTCTTTACATTATTGAAGCCTATCCTGAGAATCGCGCTGTTGATCGTGGTGACTGGTACCGTCAGTCCGAAGAACGCCGAGTTGGCGACACTCAGTATCTTCGCCGCTATGGCGGGGTCTTTCTCGACAATGTTTTCGAGCCTGCTTACTGAAAGCTTGTTGTCATCAACAAGGCTCAATATCTGCCGGGCGATATCGGGTACGGTCGGAAGCTTTGTTATCTGCTGTACGTAAGACTTCAATGAATCGTTCATAATCATACTCTCAGCCGGACTGTCACCCAGAAGCGGACTGAAATAAATTAATAAATATCGGCCGTTATGTCAAGTCCTCGAAATGGGTCAGTCCCTTGAACTCCCTGTACCTGCTCTCTATCTCCGAATAATCCAGGCTTTTTATCCTGTCGAGGCTGAAGGCCTCCACGTTGTATGAAGCCATAACGCTTCCGAAGATTATGGCCTTGCGTATATTCGATTCTTCGAAATTCATCGTGTTGGAGAGATAGCCCATGAACCCCCCGGCAAAACAGTCGCCGGCGCCCGTGGGGTCGAAAACAGACTCCAGGGGATACGCGGGAGCCGCAAATATCTTTTTATGCGTGAACATGAGCGCGCCGTACTCCCCGCGCTTTATGATCAGCGTGCGGGGGCCGTATGAAAGTATGATGTTCGCCGCCTTGACAAGGTTCGGCTCTCCCGACAGTTCCCTTGCCTCCCCGTCATTGATCAGGAGTATGTCCACCAATTTAAGGGTCCCGAGAAGGGAGTCCCTCTTCCCCTCTATCCAGAAATTCATCGTATCGCACGCCACCAGAGCAGGCTCTTTGACCTGGCTCAGCACCTCCCTCTGCAGGTCGGGGTCTATATTTGCAAGAAAGACTATCTTCTTGTCCCTGTAGCTGTCCGGAAGCCTGGGTCTGAACGACCGGAACACGTTGAGCTGTGTATCGAGCGTACGGGCTTCGTTCAGTTCGTAGCCGTATTCACCTCTCCACCTGAAGGTCTTCCCCTCTTTTCTCTCGATACCCTCGATGTCGATCCTGCGGCTCTTCAGGAACATCAGGTGCTTTTCGGGGAAATCCGTGCCCACGACCGCAACAATCGAGACTTCGGTGAAATAGCTTGCCGCAGTCGAAAAGTACGTGGCGGAGCCGCCCAGCACTTCATGCGCCTCGCCGAAAGGGGTTTTAACTGAATCAAATGCAACAGAGCCTACAACAAGTAACGACATGTTCATCCTCCATGTTTCTTATGCGGTTGCAAAATCACCTTGATGGAATCCCCCGCCTCCGCCACGAGCCGGAAACCCAGACCGCCTTCGTCAAAACCCAGCCTGTGCGTAATCATACCGGTCAAATCCACCCTGCGGCACTTCATGAGTTGCAGGGCGGTCTCTATGTCCAGGGGTCCTGCGCCGTAGGAAGTCATGAGGGTAACCTCATTCCTCCACAGGTCGTTCATGGGCACGGGCACCGCGACCTCGGGCTCGGGCACGGCGAAATACAGTACGGTGCCGCCCCGGTCGACGCATTTCAGCGCCACGGTTGAAGCCGGAAGCGCGCCTGCGCAGACGATCACAATATCCGCAAGCCTGCCCCCGTTAAGCTCCCTCAGCCGCGCCGGGATATCCTCTTTCGCATTGATCACGGCATCCGCACCGAAGCGCTCCGCGGCCCTCAGCCTGTACTCCGTAATGTCCGAAGCCGCAATCCGGCCCGCACCTACGGCGCGTGCAAGGACGATGTGAATAAGCCCTGAGATACCGCTGCCGATGACCAGAACCGTATGCCCCGGTTTAATACGCGCGAGGCGCTGGCCCCGGACCACGCAGGCCAGGGGCTCTATGAAGGTGGCCTCCTCATAGGACATTTCCCCGGGAAGCCGGTATACGCCGCGTTCGACATTTATCCGGGGGATGCGTATGTATTCGGAAAAGCCCCCGGGGTCGTAATTCGTCCTGTGCAGGGTCTCGCACGCGGTGTGCGAGCCCTTCAGGCAGTAACGGCACGTATTGCACGGCACATGGTGCGATACGAACACGCGGTCGCCTTTCCTGTAATCTTCCACTCCTTCACCGACTTCAACGACCTCGCCCGCAATCTCGTGTCCCAGCACGCGGGGGGCCTTTTTGACGCGGTACCATTCCATGACGTCGCTGCCGCATATGCCGCTTGCAAATACCTTTACAAGCAGCTCTCCCGGACCGATCACCGGGACGGGCATCTCCTCCACCCTTACGTCATTGTTGTTGTAGTACATTAAAACGCGCATCGGGACGGCTACTTCTTTGTCTTGTTCTTTATCTCGTTGAATAACTCAAGGGCCTCCTTCGGCGTGGCCTTCTTGTGAACCACCGCGTGAAGCGCCCTCATCATCGCAACAGGATATTCATGCTGCCACACGTTCCTTCCGAGATTTATGCCTATTGCGCCGTTCTGTATGCCGTCGTACACAAACTCCATGACCTCGAGTTCCGTCTCGCATTTGGGGCCGCCGGCCATGACCACGGGCACGGGACAGCCGGTTGTGACCTTTTCGAAATTCCTGCACCAGTAGGTCTTCACCACCCTTGCGCCCAGCTCGGCGGCAATCCTGCAGCACAGTGCAAGGTAGCGCGCATCCCGTTTTTCGAGCTCTCTCCCGACGGCCGTGACCGCCATTACGGGGATGCCGTAATCCTCGCATTCGTTTACAAGCTTCGCAAGGTTGAGAAGGGTCTCCTTTTCATACCTGCTGCCGACGAATATGGAGATGCCCACCGCTGAGACGTTCAGGCGCACGGCTTCACGTATCGATGTGGTCAATCCCTCATTGGCAAGGTCCTCGCCGACCATGCTGGTGCCCCCCGATACCCTGAGAATAACCGGTTTGCTCTTTGCGGGGTCTATTGCATTGCGCAGTACGCCCCTCGTTACAAACAGCGCATCGGCGTAAGGCAGAAGCGGCTTGATGGTTTCACCCGGCCTCTCCAGGCACCTCGTGGGCCCCTGGAAATATCCGTGGTCTATCGGAAGGAAAAAACAGCGGCCGTCGGATTGAATCAGGCTTGATAAACGGTTCTTCATACCCCAGTCCATATTAAAAGACCTCCTTTTCTGATAAATAACCTTACAGTTGCATGAAACCACCGCCGGCGATGCGGTCTCATTTCTTCTTCCTGTACTTTTCAGCGTCTTCCCTGAGCTTCAGTGTCTCCTCGAGCATCATTACGTATTTGATGTATTTTACGCCGAACTGTATAAGTTCCACTTCATCGTTTTTCATCTTGTCCACGGTTTCCCGGTCGATGTCAAACACATTCAGAAAGTTGCTCTCAAAGACATATCTCCTGAACCTGTCCAGGTCATAGCTCGCCATGTAGAACTGAAACTGCTTGTTCTCATCCAGCGGAGGCTGTCCCGGGAGATTCTTTCTCAGCTGCAGGCCCTTCCACTCCTTATTTACCTCGTCATAGCGGTCAACCCCCTGGTCTTCCCTCCATGAAGCGATCGTCCACTGCTTCTTTTCCTCGTAACCGAAACAGTGCGGCTCTTTTATGAAGAAGTAGAATTCCTCCTCTGTGGGGCCGTCTTCGCCGTCCTTTTTGAATGTCCCCTGGCCCACGGGATAATAACGGCAGTTGGCCGGCCGGTCTGTGTATACGATGCAGCCTTCCGGTGTGACAAAGGGGCACGTTTTTTCCTCATCGTCGTTCATCTTCAGTATTGCAAGCGGATGCGACGACTGTTCATCGATCTTCATATATGTGTACTTGTCCAGGAATTCCTCCGACGAGAGTCCGAGCCTGTTTTTCAGCCTTATGACATCATAGGGCGTAAGGAGTATCTCTATGTTGCTGCAGCATCTGGTGAAACATTTTATCCCCTTGTGGCATCTGAATCTGAATTTTGCATCCGCTGAATATTTCGTCGTGACGACTGCATCCATTTTACTCATGTCCGTTATCTCCTTGGTGTTGAAGTAGTAGCCTTAGATTATAACAATATCAATGCATTTAAATCCAAAAGGCGTTATATCCTGCATCGTCAACGCTGACCGGTTGCATGAAAACCGGCTTATAAAACAAGTCGGAAATTATAATTTCCAAAGCGGATATTTTCGGTTATACTGATTGCAGGATGAGGGTAACACGCGGCGGAGGAATATTAACCCTGATGCGGCATAAACGTGCGGAGGAGTCCGGCGGGAAACCTCCGGACTCCTCCGCTCCTCCGCCGGTGTTTTATGCAACTGTATGGTTGAAAGAAGGAGGATGAAAATGAAGTGTCCTAAATGTGATGTTGATCTGAAATCCAAGGGTCTCGGGAAGCATGGAACCGCTGTCGTCGATGTATGCCCGGATTGCCGGGGTGCATGGTTTGACGAGGGAGAACTCGGGCTTCTTGAGGAGAACATGTGGGCGGACGCCGGTAAGCCCCCTGCCGTAAAATGTCCGAGATGCGGTGGGAACGCCGAACCGTTACCGGCCTCCGATACCGGAGGGCTTGTCGTGGAACGCTGCACATCATGCAAAGGCCTGTGCCTCGGAGTACGGCGGGTCTACGGATAAGCCCTGCCCGCGGCGGCTATCTTCTTATAAACATTTCGGAGAACTCTATATACTTGAGCTTTGTGAAATAACACCACGATTTGTGCAGGATGAAAATCACCCGGTAGAGCCTGTTCAGGGGCAGCCTTATCAGTACCTTGATGACCGGGATGAGCCGGGGAAACGCGACGGCCACTGAAAACAGGTGGTGCAGCCTCTCGATCTTCTCTATGTCTTTCAGCTTCAGGGCGCTCTTTTTGTAAAACGACCCGTCGAGCGTCTCGAGATTGCCGTCGAAATATCCTTTTTCTATGGAATAGTTGCTAAGTTCCGTTCTCGGGAAGGGCTGGAATATCGACACCCATGCATACGTGGGTTTGCACCTGATATTGAAATTCAGCGTCTCAAAGGCCATCTCCAGTGTCTCATCGGGCAGCCCGAGCATATTCCCCATCAGGATATGAATTCCGTACTTGTTGAACAGGTCGCAGGCCTCAATGGTCTGCTTCTCGGAGATGTTCCTTTTAAGCACCTTGTTCCTCAGATATTCATTACCGCTTTCCACCGAGGTTCCGATTGTCACACACCCGGCATTCTTCAGCGCCCTGACCATCTCTTCATCCACCAGGTTGACGCGCGGGGTGATACTGAAAGGAATATTTATCTCTTTCCTGTATGCCTCGCAGAAATCCATTGTCCAGCGGTAATCAATATTGAATGTATCGTCCCAGAACTGAAATCTCCTGAGTTTATACGTCCCGAGGAGGCGCTTCAGCTCCTCGATGACATTCTCTATGCTCCTCTTCCTGACCACCCTGCCCTTGCCGCGGTAAAGCTTGTTGTAGGAATGATTGAAGCAGTACGTGCACTTGAAGGGACATCCCCTGCCGGTCATTACGGTCTTTCTCGGCATCTTTCTGAAATGCCTGTACTTATCAAGCATCTCACGGTCTGGAAAGGGAAGCGCATCCAGGTCTTCCACAAGGTTCCTGACTTCATTCTTGTATACCTTGCCGTCGACCTTCACCCACAGGTTGTCGATTTTCGTTATATCCTTCTTTTGATCAAGGGCGGTTACAAGGTCCAGCAGTGCATATTCACCCTCTCCCCTGCAGATGGCGTCCACGCCTTCTTCATGAATATATTCAGGGAAGAACGTGCAGTGGGGGCCGCCGAAGACAGCGAAGAACCTGAACTGTTTTTTCAGATCGATGTTCAGTTGCCGGTAAAATTTGCTCTGGCCCGTGGTTATTGAATATGCAATGATATCCGGCGAGATACGGCGTATCTCCCGTGCAAGGTCCTTCTCGAATTTAATATCCAGATATCGGCAGTCGATGCCGCGCTGCTTCAGGAAAGCCGACAGGTACATGGTGCCCAGGGGCTCGTAGTATTCAAACCTGGAAATAAAAAGGATATTCATGTGAATATCTTATCAATGTCGTCGGTCTTTTATCAATGCGGTGAGAGCGGGTGCACTCGCCGGTGATGAAACAACCTGCACAATTAATGAGCTATCTGTTCAGGTTTTAAACCTTTTTGCCGTATCCGCCGCTTTGAAACCTTTGAATTTCATACATTCCATATAATCGCCTCCATGGCACATATCTTGCTCTGTCTCCGGCGGATATCCTGCAAGGGAAAAGTTCCGTGAAACCGTGAGACTGTCTTCCGGGTGACTGCGGATATTCCAGTTCTTCACGAGGGGGATTATGTGAAATGATTAAATTCATCAATGTCAACAAAAAGTTCGGTCCGGGATGCGTGCCCCTGAGGAATGTGAACCTCGAAATCTCCAGGGGTGAAGTCGTGGTCATATGCGGCCCGAGCGGCGCCGGCAAGAGCACGCTGCTGAGGACCATCAACAAGCTCGAGCCCATAGATGACGGGGAAATCATTGTCAACGGTATGAAACTCTCGGACCCCCGGACGAACCTGACGGAACTCAGGGCTGAAATAGGCATGGTCTTTCAGCATTTCAATCTTTTTCCCCACAAGACGGCGATACAGAACATAATGCTCGCCCCACGTGTTGTAAGAGGCCTGAGCAGGAAAGAGGCGCGGAAGAGGGCGCTCAGGCTGCTGGAAAAGGTGGGGCTGGCGCACAGGGCGGACGCCTATCCCGTGCAACTGTCCGGCGGTGAGCAGCAGCGTGTGGCCATTGCAAGGAGCCTTGCCATGGAGCCCGGGATAATGCTCTTTGATGAGCCGACATCAGCGCTTGATCCCGAACTCATCAGTGAAGTCCTGGATGTCATGATAGATCTCGCAAAAGAAGGCATGACCATGATCGTTGTCACCCATGAACTGGCCTTTGCACAAAAAGTGGCCGACAGGCTCATCTTCATGGATCACGGGGAGATTATAGAAACAGGCACCCCCCAGGAAATGCTGTCAAATCCGGAACACCCCAGGACGAAAGAATTCATGAAGAAAATCCTGCATGTCGAACATGAAGGGGTGCGGGCGGAACAGAAATGCCTGATTGTGCAACATTAACCTTACAGTGGCATAAAAATGCCGCCCGTGGGCAGGGGAGTCCGGGGGAAAAGCTTTATCTGCGATACCTTCAGGACATATTCCGCACGGCTTATCGACATCCTCTGGAATTTCACTCTCTGTTACGTCCTGCAATAAAGACATATTTCCGATATCCAATCGCTTTATAAAGGTTTTACGCCGGACTCCCCTGCCTGCTTATGCAACATTAAGGTTAAGGTTCAGCATACTTTTTTGCAAAAGACAGCAGTGCATTGACGTTCTGCCTGAATATCTCCTTCGGTCCTCTTTCTTCCGTGAATTTCTTCTCCGGATATATGTTGAACGTGGCGCATGACTCCCACGTTATCTTATGGCAATGCTCGCAGTAGTTCTTCAGTGCGGCGTCGAAAGAGGCCCTGAGGCCCGAGGGAATAAAAGGCCTGAATTCAGCGGCGGCGGATTCTATCTCCGGTACGGTGTCCCTGAACCTGTCAAACACCTCCCTCCGCCAGTATTTGGTGACGGGATACAATCCTTCCACTGCCGCCAGCACCCTGCTCCCGAACATGGAAGCGGCGCGGGCCCGGGCGAGTCTCTTCTTACGCAGTCTGCGCCACGCGATATAACCGCCGGAAGAAGCCAGAAGGATCAGGACAACGACCTTACCGATATTATTGATAATGATATCAGCCATTATCAGAGCTTGCGGTTACGCGAAAACATCCCCCTGCATCCACCGCCTTATGACCCCCGGAACCCGCAACTTCGCGCCCCCTCAGCGGCCCTTCAGCAAAGGCTCCAGGACCGCAAGCCTTCTCAGCGCATAACGCCCGAGGGCGGTGTCGGGTGCAACCCTCAACTGTTTCCTGTACTCCCTTATTGCAGGCTCAAGCTGATAAGTACGGTCGTAGCTTATGCCGAGCAGGCCGTGAACCTCGGGATGTCCCGGGACTGCGCGGGCGAATTTCCTCAGGTACGGCACGGCCTTCGAATATTGCCTCAACCGGAAATAACTCTTTCCCAGTCCGAAATGCGAGCGGGCGTCTTGCGGATACAACCCGAGGCTCTTTCTGAACTCATGGATTGCCTGTTCGTAGTCTTCTTCAAAATACCGGACCAGTCCCATTCCGTAGATCGACGGCTGGTAGCCGGGGGCTATAGAGAGGGACTTCCTGAAAAACTCTTCAGCCTCCCCGTAGTCTTTCTGCTGAACCCTGATAAGTCCGAGAAGGTTGTAAAAAGGCGCCTGGGAGCTGTTCAGCCTGATCGCCTCCCTGACGGTCTCCTCGGCCTTCGGAAAATTCCCTTCCCCGTAATATTTCCGCGCCTTGTCATACACGAAGTATATCCTGTTGACCGCCCTGATGCCTGCGGTCGCATCCCTGAAGACCCGGCGGAACCTGCCGTCTCCCTTTATCGTGTAAGGCGGCAAACTGTCTATCATGGCGCGTATCTCGCCGATCCTGACCTCCTGCCTCGGGTGTGTTGAAAAAAGCTCCGCAATAAGGCTGTCCCCGCCGGAGGGTTTTCCGCCGAGCCGCCTGAGATAGTCGTTTACGGTTTTCTGAAGTATCCTGTGCGCCGACACGGCCTCATACGGGTCATAACCGAGCATTGCCATGTACCTGACCCCGAGCCTGTCCGCCTGGATTTCCTGGTCCCTGTCGTATTTGAGAAGAAGGAGGCTGCTGCCTATGGCGCCGAGCGCAAGGAGGGTGTCTCTGTCGCTCCTGCCTTCAAGGGCTGCGGCTCCGATTGCGAGCCCCAGCTGCTGAAGGGTCATGCGCGATATTCTCCGGGCGGTATGCCGTGCCATCACGTGGCCGATCTCGTGCCCCATGACCGCGGCAAACTGCGCCTCGTTCTCCATGGCGCTGAGAAGCCCCCTTGTAATCGCCACATAACCCGGCAGTGCAAACGCATTCGGGACCGATGTGTTCTGGATGTAAAACTTCACCGGCAGGTTCGGCCTCTCGGAATTCTCCCAGAGCCTTTTTACGATTCTTTCAAGATATGATTCAAGCGCGGGATCGTGATAGGTCCCGCCGAACTCCCATTTCAACGACGGCGCCGCCTCCCTTCCTATCATGATTTCCCGGCTTTCGCTTACGAGCATCAATTCCCTTTCGCCCGTAACAGGGTTGACGGCGCAGGAGGCAAGGGAAAAAACAGAGAGTACGAGTAGAAATCTGCCTGTCAATGATATAAGATTGCTGATCATAACCTGTTACATTTTATCTTAATTTCACCGCGCCTTCAATACCGCTTGAGATTCCGGGGATTGATTCAGGCGGTGGAGGCGGGGGTTACCTTACAGTTGCATGAAAATACCGCCTGCGGGCAGGGGGAGTCCGGCTGAGGTTTTACGGCGGACTCCCCCGCCGGCTTGTGCAACATTAAGGTTAAAGTTTTTCCGGGCGGGGGTCGATTATTACTTAAAGGGGATGATTTTTATGCAACCGGACGGTGCAGGCGGAATCGGAAAGTGAAAGTTATAAACCGCGTCGGACACAAGGTGCTGCTGGTCGAGGCCAACAGGCTCGACCGGGCGGTTTTCCGGCAGGTGGTTGAACCGGAGGATTTCAGCTATAACTATTTCGTGGCAGGGAATGTCTCAGAGGCAAAAGGCGCCCTGGAATCGCAGGCGTTTGATGTCATAATCACGGATTACATCTTTGAGGACGGCACGGTCTTCGATATCCTGAACCTGGTGACCGACACGCCGGTCATCGTTGTGACGGCAGTCGCAGATGAGAAGACCGCCGTTAATGTCATGAAAGCCGGCGCTTACGATTATTTAGTCAAGGACCCTGCGCTCAATTACCTCATGATCCTGCCGGTAAAAATAGAAAATGCAATAAAACGCAAAAAGACGGAGAAGAGGCTGCTGCTGCTCGAATCCGCGGTTGTCCATGCAAACGACGCCATCATAATTCTGGAAGCAAAGCCGTCGTCCGACAGGCGGGGAAGGCAGATCATATACGTGAACGAGGCATTCACACGGATGACGGGCTATACCTTTGAAGAGGCCACCAGCAGGACCCTCAGGATATTCAGGGGGCCCCGCACCGAGCTTGCGAAGCTGGACAAGATCCGCAGGGCGCTCGAAAACTTCGAGCCTGTCAGGGTGGAGCTTATCAACTACCGTAAAGACGGCTCCGAGTTCTGGGTGGAGTGCAGCATAGTTCCTGTTTTTGATAAAAAAGGCACGTGCATGCACTGGGTCTCCGTACAGCGGGACATAACCGAACGCAAACTGGCCGAGGAAGAAAGGGAGAGACTGCTGGAGCAGATAGAGTCGATCAACGCCGACCTTACAGAGCTGAACCAGGAACTGGAGACCATCGGAGCGGAAAGGACCATGAGCCTGATGGCGCTGACCGTGGCGGACAGGGTGAGAAATCCCGCCGCCATGATAGGAGGCAGGTGCAGGCGGATACTGGAGAAGGAAAACCTCACTGAGAACCTGAGGAAAAACCTCCTGTATATTCTTGAGGGAGCGGAAGAACTGGACAAGATAGTAAGGGATTTTGAAAATTTTCTCAGGAACAGGCAGTCCAAATTCAGGATCGAGGATATTAACAGGGTGGTCGAAAGCGTGGTTTCGGTCGTGGAGAGGGAGGCATCATACAAGGGTATAAAAATGACTGTAAAGCTCTCCACCGAGCCGCTGAGAATAAAAATGCAGAAAGACCTCCTGCGCGTGGCGATATTCCATGTCGTGAAGAACGCCATTGAAGCCACTTCCAGGGGGGGCACCATAACGGTCGAGACCTTCAGGGAAGGAGATTATATAGCGGCTGCCGTTACGGATACGGGCGACGGAATTCCCGAAGAAGAGGTCGAGAATGTATTCAAACCGTTTTTCAGCACAAAAGAGTGCGGTTTCGGAATGGGCCTGCCGCTGGTGAGGCAGATAATCTCCGAGCATCTCGGGAGCCTGATCGTGGAAAGCAAGCCCGGGCACATGACTACATTCAAGATGCTTTTTCCCGAGAGGTGGAAAGAGGAGAAGTTCTGCTGTTAGGTCTTATCCCCGCACACCCTGCACCCGGTATCCCTGTGAATGGCCGGCTTTCTGAACTCCATGCCAAGGGTGCTGAATACCAGCATCCTGGACAGCAGCGGCCTGCCGTATCCCGTGAGTATCTTTACCGCCTCTATGCTCATGAGGCATCCCAGCGCGCCTGAGACCGCGCCCAGCACGGGAAATCCCAGTTCCTCCCATTCCGGGTTGTCTTCCGGATATACGCACTCAAGGCATGGGGTGATGCCGGGGATGACATTGAACAGGTAGCCCTCCATGCCGTTCATGGCGGCCTCGATCATTGGTATATTCTTCTCCACACAGGCCCTGTTCAACTCCCTCCGTTCATGAAAGTTCGGGCGCGCCGACAGGGCGACCTGCACGCCCTGAAGAAGTCCCGGGATGTTATCACCTGATATCCTCTCATCGTATGTCTCGATTTCCACATCCGGATTTATCTCCTCCAGGGTCTTTTTCGCCTGAACCGTCCTGCTCTTCCCTATCCAGGCGTGTCTCATCAGTATCTGCCTGTTCATATTTGAGAGTGTCAGGGCGCCCGAATGGACGATGACCATTTTCCCTATGCCCGCAACCGCAAGATAGACAGCGGCGGTTCCACCGAGTCCGCCGATGCCTGCGACCAGAGCCGTTGATTCTTTTAGTTTCCGCTGGTGTCCGGCATCAAAACCCGGAAGCATCATCTGCCTGCGGTATCTTTCCATGTCCGTGGGGGTCAGTATTCTTTCCATGGAGAAAATCCATTCATAACTTTACCGCGGCATAAAATACACCGGCGGGCTATACAACCATTTCATTGTAAATCTCTCCGATCCTCGAAAAAAGCACCTCAAGCTCCATATCCCCGTCTTCGCCGACCTCGCCGCAGGCATCGGCCCTGCACTGCCTGCAGTGCGTCATCTGGGGAATATGCCTTCCGCATTTTTTACGCATTATATTAACATATTCACGGGAGGGCCGCTGAAACTGTTCAAACACGGCATTTGGAATGAGGGGCATTATATTCATTATGTCCGCCCCCCTTTTGCCGGCAAGCCGTGCTATAAACGGGATGTCGTTGTCATTGACCCCGGGTATCAGAACGGTATTCACCTTTACGGCGAGCCCGGCCTCAACGGCCATGCTCAACCCGGCCCACTGGTTCTCAAGCAGAATGTCCGCCGCGGGCCTTCCGCTGTAATGTTCCCCCCTGTAAACGACCCATGAATATATCTTCTCCGCTACCTCCGGCAACACGGCATTGATGGTCACTGTTATGCTCCTGACACCTGATTCGACAAGCTCTCCGATCCTGTCCGGGAGCAGCAGCCCGTTGGTCGAGACACAGAGTATCAGTTCCGGATACTCCCTGTGAACGGCCATTGAAACCTCGATTGTGGCGTCATTCGCCAGGGGGTCGCCCGGTCCCGCTATCCCGATAACGCTCAGGCGTTCGTTCCTTTCCACCAGAGATCTCACCCTTTCGACGGCTTCGGCCGGAGTCAGCACCGCACTCGTGATCCCCGGCCTTGATTCATTGGCGCAGTCATATTTTCTCGTGCAGTATCCGCACTGTATGTTGCACGCCGGCGCAACGGGAAGATGTATCCTGCCGAACCTGTGATGGGCGTTTTCCGAAAAACACGGGTGGTTTTTTATTACTGTTCTGTTTCTGTAATCCTTCCGGGGTGACATTCTTCGTTCCTCTCTTTCTCCCGAATCTCCGGCTCGGGCCGGCTATTGCGGCATCACAAAAAACATTGCCGGGGACGTAAAGCGCTCCTGCCGGCTTTATACGACATTAAAAGGTAGTAATGTCAATCCGATGCAATAGACATGCCAGCCTTTCAACATGTTGATATTGCGTGTTTCCGGTGGAAACGGGTTTCACGGTGAAGGACGATAATGTCTCAAGCATATCAATTTTGTAGCATTTCCGGGGTGGGAGAGGAATGAGCCTCAGTGGTAAAATCCAAAGACCAGCCCGTCCCTCTTTCCGTCCACAACGGCCATCCATCCGCCATCATCAACTTTGTGGGCATCAATGGTGTGCATTCCGTCCCTGTTCCAGCGGCTTCCGCCGGGCTTCAGCACGGGGCTTCCGGGCAGTTCCCTTTCTTTATAGCTTGCGGTCGTGAGTTCGGTTATCTCAAACGCCCTCACCTGGTTGCCGTAGGTGGGTTCGTCGTCCTGGGTGTACCTGATAATCCGTCCGTCCAGAACCAGCACCCTGCCCCCCGGCCTCGCCGTGTTTGCATCGCCGTCTATGACGGGGCTCACGGGATGCTCGGTCCACGGCCCCATGAGGTCCGCGGCGTAGTAGAGACGGAGAACGTTATTGGCAACAGGGTCCGCTCCCGTGAACATCCACCACATGCCGTTATAGCGGAAAACCGAAGGGTCCACATGGCTTCCGTAAAGCAATGTTCTCACAAACACCCACCTGACGGGAAAATCAACGGCCCTGTATAACCTGACGGAACCCGTCTGGTGAGCCTCGGGAATCATGTAGTATTCATCCTTCCATTTAAAGACATAGGGGTATGAAAGGTGAAACGCCTCGTCAAGCACGATCTGTTTATAATCCCAGTTCAGCCCGTCGCTGCTGGTTGCAAGCCCTATGTCCCCCTGGCCTGCCGGGGTGTTCCATACCTCGAAGAACATGTACCATGTGGAACCCTCCCTGAGCATGAACGGGTCTGAAACAAAGTCAGCGGTTATATCCGTCACATCAGCGGCGGTCAGGACGGGGTTTTGTACATTTCCGGGGGGGCTGAGATTGAATGGTGAATCGCCTGTATAAATACCGATTGACCATTCACCCTGCATTGTCACGAACGGTATGCCGCGCGATTTGCCCACGTACACGCCGGCTGTAAAACCTGCCAGCAGGCATGCAAGCACAACGGCAATAAAGACGGCTCTCCGGCGATTGATCATACTTTTGCATCCGGCCCCGCTTTTCCTCCGGAAGGCAAGCGGGTGAGCGGGAGTCTACAGATACCTGTTATAATAAAAATTCATATGAAACAGAATTACCACCTCCGGATAGTATGAATAACAGCGGAGCTAAAAGCAAGGACGGGGCATGGACGGATAGTGCGGATGCCTGATTTTATAACCGGCCGTATAAGAAGAGAGACGCTGCGTCACCTCGGCATCGTATTTGCGGAAAACGTCCTCTCAAGGGGTCTCAATTTCATCCTGATTATTCTTGTCGCAAGGGAACTGGGCCCGGAGAAATACGGCCTCTATTCGTTCGTCACCGTATCCATCCTTTTTCTCGGCGTGTTCCTGGATTTCGGCATGGAAAACGCCGCCGTGCGCTTCTCGGGTAAATACGGCGATAAGAGGGAAGACATCTTCGGGGTTTATCTCATCTTTAAAAGCGCAATGCTGGCGGCACTGTTTTTTCTGATCCTGCTGTACCCCAGGGCGATTGCCATGCTGGTGAACAAACCGCCGGTTGAGAAATACCTGCTTGTTGTTTTTATCGGCTGTGTAATGGAGAGTTACCAGTATATCATCACCACCTACCTTCAGTCGCTGGAAAGATTCGCTGCGAGGGCGGTCATTAATGCGGGGGTGTTCCTGGTAAGGCTTGTCTCCATTTTCATTTTACTGGAGATGTCCGTATCGGATATCAGGACGGTCTCCTTTTTTTTCGCACTCGGCGGCCTGCCCTTTGTTCTGGCATGCTCCGGATACTTCATACGTTTTTCCAGAAACCTTTTTTCATACAACATATCCCGCGACATGCTGAAAGAGATGCTGCATTATGCCAAATGGATCGCGGCCGGCTCGGTCGCCATGAATATCATGACGAGACTGGACTTTTACGTGATAGTTTCCTTTCTGTCGTTCAGGGAGGCCGGGCTTTATAATTCGGCGTTTCAGCTCGTCTCCCCGCTTATGGTCGTTTCGCTGGTGTTCGGCAAGGTTTTCCTGCCGAAGGTATCGAAGTATACGGAGATTTCCCTCATAAAGGCGTATATCGGAAAGGCCGCACGGGCAGGGGCGGTGGTATCGGTCATGCTGATAGCGGTGCTGCCTTTTTCCGGGGATGTGATACTGCTTGTCTTCGGAGAGAAGTATTCAGAGGCCTTCGGGGTCTTCGGGATACTGCTTGTTTCTCATGTGCTTACTTTATGGAACGTGATGTTCGGGACAGCTTTTTATTCCATGGGATATTCAAAATACATGACCATGGGAGCATATATTGAGCTGGCCGTCTTTGCCGGGTGTTCTTTTATTCTCGTCCCCCGCCTGGGCATGGAAGGCGCGGCATGGAGCAGGATGATTGCAAGCGCCGGCTACCTGGGGACCGTTGTGCTGTTTATGTACAGAAAGATTCACCTTTACAGGGGTTGCTCCGGGAAATGAAAAAAAAGAAGATATGCTTTTTCAACAAGGATATGAAGGCCGGGGGTGTGGAGAGACAGTTGTACTGCCTCGTAAACGGCCTGAACAGTAGAAAATATGACATAATGCTGCTTTTATGCAGGAAAGAGGGGGAGTTTTCAGGCAGGATATCGGATGGCATCGGCGTTTACGGCCTCGGGGTCTCATATTCCCGCTGCAATAAGATATTCATTATGATAAAATTATTTCTCTTTCTGGTGAAAAACCGGCCGGATATCTTCATCAGTTTTCATTCTCACCTGAATACTGTTTCTGTTATCGTATGCAGGTTGCTGGCGATGAAGGTGTTCATCTGTTTCCCGGGCCACTTTCCCGCATCACGGCTGGCCCGGCTTCGAAGGTTCTTTTATACAAAGGCGGATATGCTGATTTCCGTCTCCGGGGGGGTCAGGGACAGCCTGGTAAAAAACCTGCATATCCCTGAAAGCGGTAAAAATATTATAATAGAGAATTGCGTGGATATGGAGGACGTAGGGAAAAAGGCCCGCGAAGAGACCGGCGGTGGTTTTCCGGACACGAACAGGTTTACGATAGTCAGCGCAGGGAGACTCAGTGCTGAAAAGAATTTCGGCCTGTTGATCCGGGCGGCGGCCCTCCTCCCGGCCGATTGCCGGGTTTTGATAATCGGAGACGGGGAGCAGAGGGAATACCTGGAAAACCTGGCCGCTGAGTACGGCCTGAGAGACATGGTCAGCTTTACAGGTTTTCAGCCGAATCCTTACAGGTTCATAAAAAGGGCGTCGGTCTATGTGCTGCCGTCGGACTCCGAGGGATTGCCCACCGTGCTGCTGGAGGCCATGTCGCTTGGAGTGCCCTGCATAAGTGCGGACTATCACGGACGGACGGATGATGTCATTGAACATGATGTCACCGGATATGTCTTCCGGAGAGGGAATCACTATGAGCTTGCAAAGGCAGTGGACTTTTTCCGCGACGGGAAAAACCATGAAAAGATAAAACGAATGATCGAAAACGCCGGGGCAAGGGTCAGGGAGTTTTCAGTTGAGAAATACGTGCGGAAGTACGAGAGACTTTTTGATGAGTATTTAAAATAAAGTTATAAAAGGTTATAATGGTATTACATGGTATCCAATGAAGCGACTGTACCTTTCACCCGCAAAAACACCGGAACGTAAAAAGGGGGGGTATTCTTTTTTTCATTCAGTCGTGCGGAATTAACAATTAACAATTAACAATTCACCTGAGTGTTGCATAAACAGCCGGGAGAGTCCGCCGTAAAACCTCCGGGCTCTCCCGGGGGCGGTGTTTTCATTCCATTGTCAAGATTCAGGTAATGGTTATAGTTATTGTTAATTGTTAATTGTTGATTTTGCAATGAATATCTTTTATCAGCGGCGCAGTGATGCTGAAGGGGGGGAGGCACATGAACGCGCTGGGGAGCATGGCTCCTGTAAAAATCCCATGTTTTTAATCCGGGCCGGCAAGACGCCCTGATTGGAAAAGGGAACACAGGGAAGAAATGAAAATTTTATGGTTTCCCAGGCTGCAGTTTGATATCGACAAGTTTCATATGACAACGTGGAGGGAGATGTGCAGTGAGCTTGAACGCCTGGGACATGATGTTGAAATCGCAATAGCGGGAAAGTACGACAAGGACGTATTCGACAGGAAGTATATTCCCGTGCCCGTTGTGAGAAAGAAGGCCCTCAGGATTTTAAGCTTCTGGGTGAACGGATTCATCAAGTTCATTCAGAGTTATTTCAGGTTCAGGCCGGATGTTGTAATACTGGACTGGTACAGTATCTGGTTCAGCCTTCCCCTTGTCTTCATACGCGGCAGAAAACGGGCGCTCATGATCATAGACAGCAGGGCACCCCTCCACAAACTGACGACCCCCCGCTCGCTCAGCAACACCATATTTAAATTTTACACATGGACGTGCCTGCTGTACTGCAAGTATTTCATGGACGGCATGACGGTCATTACGAGTTATTACAAAAAGAAGGTCTGCGGTGACCTTAAGATTGACTCTTCCCTGATCGGCGTATGGAGTTCCGGCGTGAACATATCCAATTTCTCCCGGAAGAAACTCGAACATATCGACAGGCCGCCCTTCCTGAAGGATAAGTTCGTACTGATGCAGCATGGCGAAATCTCTTATGACAGGGGATATCTGGAGACGTTACGTGCTTTAAACATGGTCAGGAAAAAAGATGTCTGCCTGGTGCTGATCGGCAACTCGATCAACAGGAGCAAGGTCAAGGATGAGATCGACAGACTGTCGAGGGATCTCGGCCTGGAAGACAATATCTACGTGCTGCCGCCCGTCGCACACCCGAAAATTCCGGAATACATAAGTTACTGCGATTGTGCGATAATGGCGTATCCTAATATAGAGTACTGGAACCACAACAATCCGATAAAACTGCTCGAATACCTTGCCATGGGAAAGGTCGTGATATGTACGGATATGTGGACTTTCAACGACGTTATGGGAAATGAAAAGTGCGCGTGCTATGTGAAAGATGATTCGCCGGATGCCATAGCCGAGGCAATAAACTACTGCTACGAGAACAGGGAATTGCTGCCTGAATGGGGAAGTTCAGGCACGCGGATTATAAAGCAGAGATATACGTGGCAGAAACAGGCGAAGAATCTCATAGACTTCATAGAAAGCCTGAGACGGAAACGGTGAAGGTATTCTGCCTGCTGCTGGCGGCGCTCCTGATGCCCGCGGAGGCGCTTTCATGGAGCGGCTGTGCAACAAACGCATTTGTAAATGAAATCAGGAGATTCGAGGAGACGGCCAACAAGGCGAATTTTCTCCTCGGCGAAGAGACCCCCCCGCCTCATAAACTCAGGAAACTCCTCTCGCCAGTTATACGCATATCCAATGAGAAAACCGCATATGTCACCGCTTACTCTCCGATCTATAAGTCTCCGGTCTACTATGCATATTTCAGTGATGACCGCGGCTTTGTCTCAACCGGCTATGAACCTGGCGGCATCCCCGCTTCCGGTGATTTAAGGGGCGTGAGCTTTGAATTTGATGTAACAAACAACCTGCGCTTCAGCATCCTCAAAACAGTGGAGATAGGCATTTCCTTTACCGGGTATCCGGGTTCTTCCTCGACGTTTATCCTCAAGGACAGGTTTTACCCGGGCCGCAAGATGCATATCCGCTGGTTTGCGAGGACAGACGCCCGTAATCTCAAATCACTGGTGCCCGTAATCCGTTCCCTGTCCGTGATTCCGGGTGATATAAAAGACAGCGTTGAACCATATGAGAGGGGTATTGAGGAGTACGATTCGCGGTATTGCAGGTAGCTAAATCACTAGGCCGATCCAGTCGCGTTTTTTGTCATTGAACAGGTTCTGTATGCAGACATTATCCCCCATGCAGGGAGGGGTCTCGGTGACATGGATGCAGGGGGAGCAGGGTATCCTGCGGTAGTTTATCTCTTCCTGAAGCCCCGGGACTTCACGCAGCAGCGTCGCGGGGTCCGTGGGACCCCAGAACGATACGCATTTTATTCTGAACATACGGGCATAGTGAAGCAGCGCCGAATCAATACCCCAGAACTCGTCGGCCGAGCTCAGTATCGACAGGCTTTTATCCAGGCTCGTTTTACCGCACCGGTTGATGAATTCAATGCCCCTGAAGACAGGAGACAGCCTCCGTGTTATCTCTGAAGCGAGGGCCGAATCCCTTTCCGTGCCGAGAAAGACCACCTCGGCCTCAGAGGTTCCGTCAATCCTGGAAAGAAAAACCTTCTCCCACTGCCCGGCATCAAGCATGCGTTCCAGGGACAGGCCGGAGCATCCATGGCCTATGCATATCCTGTATTTCCCCTTTTTCCCGGTGTCGGGCAGGTGGTTTAGCAGGTGCTCCCTGCAGTCGGCCGTGGAAGCCGGGGATATCCCGAACAATCCGAATATTTTATCGTAAAAGTAATGAGAGCCGGAAAAGCGGTTGAAATAGATGAGATGCGTGTGGAGCCTTCTCCTCCAGAATGCCTCCTCGAGGTAAAACCCGATGCGGTTCCGCGCGCAGGCAAGCGCCGAGAAAACGGTCGAGAGCCTGCTGTATACCTCAAGGTCGACGATTGTGTCGGTCCTGAAAACCCTTATATATGTGCGCAGGGAGCTGAGGAGAAATCTGAAGACGCCGGAATCGTCAATTGCCGTAATATTGTCAAAGACATTGAGACTGCGCGCAAAAGGCACTACGGACTTCATGGTTACAAGGTTGATGGAAAGCCCGGGATATTTCTTTCTCAGCCCGAGCAGAGACGGGAAGGCGATAACAAGGCTGCCGCCTCCCAGCATCTTTATAATGGTGATATTCTCCCTGGGTTCAAGGCTGTGGTCCCTCCGCAGCAGGTCGCCGAGCAGGATGACGAACGGCTTCAAGACCGCGATCAGGAGGTTGCCGAGATAGTAATCTATTATCCTTATTGTCCTGATCTGCATATGTCTTGCGCCTCCCGGCCGTCTGCGGCATCCGCACGTACACATTCCAGCATCGTGAGTATGCATACAAAATACAGGAGGAAGAGATGTCTGCCGATATATGGAGTGTGAACGGCGGAGTGCTGCTTCATGACTATCACCCACATGAATGATACGGCGAAGGCCGCGATTATGACATAAAAGTTGCGCGTGGAAGACTCCCACGTAAGGGCGAGGCGCAAGGGCCTGCGCGTGATCGCCCTTGCATCCCTGAACCATAAAAGCATGAGAGTGATGCCCATTATTACCGGTATGTTCACAATAAAGAACAGTTCTTTCCTGGCCGAGATGAACAGGTATCTGATTGACAGCAGAATCCTGCCGGTTATAAACTCCAGGCCGCTGCCTGATTCGTCGAACCTCACCCTGCCCACCCCGAAGATATCGTTGTAGGCGGCTGCGATGCTGCCGTTATAGTAGATGCTGACCTGGATGAAATGCAGAAAATGCGCAAAGCCGAATCCCGCGGCCGGCGCCGCCACCGCAAGAATAAGCCGCCTCCTGCCCGCCCCCCGGTCCGGATCACCGTACAGCAGGGCGAAAGGCACCGCCGAGAGGCTCACGAGAAAAAAATAATCAAAGGACAGCCACCCCTGAATAAATCCAAGGACGAACAGGATAAACAGGTATAGAGCCCCCGGCCCCTGCCTCTTCCTGAAGATATTCAAAAAAAGCCCGACCTCTACGAGCAGCAGCGAGAAGGCATAGCTCTGGTAGTGGAGCCCGTGCATCATGTTGCTTGTCATGGGCACAACCGCCACAGCCAGCATCATGAGGGCGGCCTTCTCACGCCCTATGGCGGAGCACAGCATCCATGCAAACATCGCAAGTGAAACTATGGCTATCGATGTCGGAAACAGCCTGAAACACCCGAGGTTGCCCGCTCCGCATACCTTCGTGAGCACCCCGGCAAGCAGATCGGGCCCGGGCGGGTAGTGTGTGTAAATACAATCCTTCTTAAGGGGGGACATTGTAAATTCCACGGGGAAGTCCTCCACCCTCCATGCACCCCTGTTCGGGAACTGATCCCCGTAGCACAGGTCCGGCAGGCCCGCATTCGATAAAAAGCCCTTTTCGGCATACCCCTCTCCCGCCCTCAGCGCATTAGCCTCTGAAAAGGCGTCGGCTACCGGCGAAAGCTCCCTCGAGTATCTCAGGGAATCATAAATCCCCCGGCCCGCCAGAATGATGATAATCAGGACAATGAATGCCGCAGCAGGATTTCCATGCCTTATCAGCGACACCCCGGAATTTTGTTTTTTCATTCGGACCGGTCTCCTTCTTACGGATGCACACATCTCGCTTGATTTCTTAGAAATGCATGTGTAACCACAAGCAGAAAAATAAATTTCCGCTCATTCTACGGCAAACTGCCCTTTTTGAGATTATACGGCCTTATACATTCCAGTATAGTCAATATACAGATAAAATACAGCAGGAACAGGTGTCGTGGGAGAAAATGCGTGTGCTCCGCAGCATGTTGTTTCATGACGATTATCCACATGAAAGATACAATGAATGCCGCGATGATAACATAAAAGTTGCGTGATGACGACTCCCACTTAAGGGCGAGGCGCAACGGCCTGCGTGTTATTAACCTTGCGTGTTTTATCCATATGAATATGAATACGGCTCCGAGCAGCACCGGAAAATTTATAACAAAATATGTCTTCTGCCTGGCAAAGACAACGAGGTACCGGAGTGACAATATAATCCTGCCGGTTATAAACTCCAGGGCGCTGCCAGAATCGTCGAACCTCCACCCTGCCGCCCCGAAGATATCGTTGTAGGCGGCTGCGATGCTGCCGTTATAGTAGATGCTGACCTGGATGAAATGCAGAAAATGCGCAAAGCCGAATCCCGCGGCCGGCGCCGCCACCGCAAGAATAAGCCGCCT
>JALSHG010000025.1 GCA_026982355.1 Thermodesulfovibrio sp. | reverse complement strand
TGAGCCTGGTTGAAGAACAACTTCCATCAAAACAAGGATTGAAACACAGCTTCCTGAGTGTACTCTGTTTCATCTGAGAGTTGTTGAAGAACAACTTCCATCAAAACAAGGATTGAAACTATACGGCCAGACGTGTCAACGAGACTGACACTTCGTGGTTGAAGAACAACTTCCATCAAAACAAGGATTGAAACAGGAGGAAGGAGGAGAAAAACATGATAGCAATTGACAAAGGTTGAAGAACAACTTCCATCAAAACAAGGATTGAAACCAACTTCATACGTCAACACGCTTTGGAAGAATATAGAGTTGAAGAACAACTTCCATCAAAACAAGGATTGAAACTCTATAATATCCACCCACGGCGGTTCCCAACTAAAAAGTTGAAGAACAACTTCCATCAAAACAAGGATTGAAACCGGAAGACTTCAAGCCGGCTGTGGAGTCCGGCGTAAAACCTTTATAAAGCGAAGGGATATCGGAAAATGTCTTTGTTGCAGGACGTAACGGAGAGTGAAATTCCAAAAGACGGCAATATGCCGTGCGGGATATGTCCTGAAGGTATCGCGGATAAAGCTTCTCCGCCGGACTCCACAGCCCACAGGCGATGTTTTTATGCCACTGTAAGGTTAACTTGAGCCGGTTGCCCGTAATCTTGACGTAGTCCTGATTCCCGATTTGCAATGCCAAGGCCTGCCCGTACTATAAATTTTTCACACTTTGACATTTTCCCTTTTCAATTTTTTTTTCTTTTGTTAAAATGTGCTATGCAATCGAATGCCATCAGCAAAAGACTTCCCCTTATACAGGAAGCCGACCTCAACGGCAAGGTGGTCCTTGTGAGATTCGACCACAATGTGGTCAAAAAGGGCGGGATCAAGGATCCGTTCCGGATCGACAAAACCATCGGCACCCTCTATTATATAGTGGACCGGGGGGGGAGGCCCATCCTGATGACCCATGTCGGCAGGCCGAGGGATAAAAAGACGGGAAGAATTTCCTGCACGAGCGATACATCGGTTGAGCCGATAGTGGAATACCTGCAACGCAAACTCCATACTGATTTCTTCATCCCTGAATGCGAGATAGACCCCGAGCACGGGATTTCAGGGATCGGCAACTCCGTATATCGCGCGATAGGGGATTTGAAGGACAGGAAAATAGGCGGCATATACCTGCCCAATACACGGTGGTTCAGGGGCGAAGAAGAGAAGGAGGGGTTTTTCAGGGACAACCTTGCGGTTATGCTGTCCGACCTGGCGGATGTTTATGTGAATGACGCCTTCGGCTCCTGGCAGCCGCATGTGTCCACCTTTGATGTCACGAGGTTTATTCCCTCTTACGCGGGCTTCCTGATGCAGCAGGAGATCATGAACCTGAATAATGTCATCAACCCGGAGAGGCCTTTTCTTGCGGTTATAGCCGGCTCGAAATACGACACCAAGATAGGCCCCCTGTATGCGATCTATGAGAAGGCGGACCACCTGATCCTCGGAGGGGTGCTGTACAATGCATACCTCTGTGCTAGGTACGGCGTCTCCATTAAAGGAATCGCGGATGAGGACGTTGAAGCGGCAAGGAAGCTTGTCAATACCGACAGCCGGCACCGCAAAATCGTGGAATTGCCCCATATAGTTGAATCCGACACAATGGAAGGAAAAATGGAAGGCAGTTACAGGACCATTTCCATCAGGGACTTCAGGGAAGGAAATGAGTACGGCTACGTGCTGGACGTTGACCCTGCATCTTTCACCGACCCGAAGGTCTCCGAGGCCGTGCTTGATGCAAAGACCATCTTTGTCAACGCGGTCATGGGGTTCACCCCCCATTTTTCCGAAGGCTCCAGGGCGCTTGACGAAACCATAGACAGGAACAAGACCGCATTGAAAATGTACGGAGGCGGGGACACCCTGCAGGAATTCAAAAACCTCTGCCCCGGCCTTTATCTTTCCATTTCCGAAAATTCCCGGTATTATTTCTTCTCAGGCGGCGGAACCGTGCTTACCGCAATAGAGCAGGGAAGCCCCTACGGTCTGAAACCGGTCCAGGCCCTGATGGAGAACAAGGAGCGGCTGGGGAAGAGCGCATAATGCGAATTTCCTGCAGGATCTGCCTGCTTATAATCTTTCTTTCAGCTTATTTCCTGTCCATCCCTGCGGCTCTTTCCTTTGAAGGCCCCCTGCAGGTCAAGAATCTCTATCCCATATTTCTTCATGCGGACCAGCAGTACCTGGAGAAGGCCGCCGTGGAGAACTCCATGTCATACACGCTTTCACATTCAAGCACCTATACCGTGCAGGAATCCGGCGACTGGGTTATCCACCTTGACATGGAGATCACGGAGCTGAATTTCAGATATAAAAGGATCGTGAAGGATCTCTTTGAGCTTAACGTGGATATACCGGTGCTTGTGGTGGGCCGGGGTTTTATGGACGGGTTTCTTGAAAGCTATCACAGTGCATTCGGTTTTGCGGATTACGGAAGGAGCCGGCGGCCGCAGAACGACTTTCTTTACGAGGTCAGGAGAGAGGGGCGGCTGATTGTAAAGGGCAGAAGCGGTGTAAGGCTGGGCGACATCCGCCTATCCGTCAAAAAACCGCTGATCTCACGCGACGGCCTGGCGCTGAGCCTCAGGGGAGACGTGGAGATTCCGGTAAGCGATGCCGGGCAGGGATACAGCAACGGCAGCACTGATGCGGCATTTTCCGTTCTCCTTGACAGGCGCATCACCGGCAGGGTCATGACGTACTGGAATCTCGGCGCGGTGTTCCCCGGAGACGTCAGGGGTTATGAAAGGCTGGATATAAACAACTTTGTCGCAGGCGGTGTGTCGGTGGAGGCTGTTGTGAAGCCGGGCCTGTCCATGATTGTTCAACTGCAGGGACAGGGCCCCGTCTACCCGGTGACCGACCTGCTTGCCGTCGACAGGGACGCATACCTGATCATATTCGGCGGCAGGTATAAAACCGGCGGGAAGAGCCTTGACCTCTCCCTGACAGAGGACATCAACACCGCCGGAGCGCCTGATTTCATCCTCAATCTGACTTACAAGATCGATTTGTAGCCTCCGAGGTCCCCTGTTTCCCGGTTAACCTTAAAGTTGCATAAGCCGGCACAGGGGTGTCCGGCGTAAAACCTGCGGACTTTCATGCCCCTGCGTTTCAGCAGGGTCTCTTCACCTGCTTCCTGTAAATGTCCCGGGCTTTTTTGAACACTTCCATATACTTCGCCGTCCTGAAATCAGGGAATGTGTACGGAAGTATACGGTAATCCCCGCCTGAAAATATGAGTGTAACTTCTCCGTAGATGCCCCTGCCAAGATATATCCTGTGTGAAAAGTCCTTTGTTGAGACAAGGACCACCTTTGCGGAATCAAGATACCCGGGGTCCAGGTTGATCCTCCGGCCCCCTTTTTCATTGAGATACCCGCTTTCAAGCTTTACGGTGTGCAGTTTTATCTCTGCGATATCGCCGGGGCTGACCGGTTTCTCGAAGAAAATGAACTTTCTCTTGAGTTCAGCGCCCATTTCTTTCTGATAGTATGCGGTGTGGTCCCACGGCCATACGGGACTCTCGAGATCGCATGGGCCGAAGAGCTTCGACAGCCTGTCCGCGAGTTGCCCGAAAAGCGGGACGTCCCGTGACAGCATTCCAACAAACAGCTTGACGTTTGACGGTGCGGTTATCTTCCCCATCAGAGAATCCCCAGTGTCTTTATCAGCGCCTCCGCCTTCTTCAGGGTTTCGTAATATTCCCTTTCAGGGTCTGAGTCCGCCACAATCCCGGCGCCGGCCTGGACATATGCCATACCGTCTTTTATCACGAACGTCCTTATGATGATGTTCAGGTCCATTGCCCCGGTGAAACTTATGTATCCTGCTGAGCCGGTATAGGGCCCGCGCGCAACAGGCTCAAGCTCGTCGATGATTTCCATGCACCTTACCTTCGGAACCCCCGTTATCGTACCCCCGGGGAAGGCGGCCCTGATCGCATCGAAACAATCCCTGCCTTTTGAAACCGAGCCCCTGATATTCGATACTATGTGAATCACGTGCGAATAGTCCTCTGTTATCATAAGCTCGTCGACTTCAACACTGCCGTAATCCGATATCCTGCCGAGGTCGTTTCTTTCGAGGTCGATCAGCATCAGGTGTTCAGCCCTTTCCTTTTCGTTCAGGAGCAGTTCGTTTCTCATACGACTGTCATCCTCGGCGTCGGCCCCACGGGGCCTTGTGCCTGCAATAGGCCTTGTTTCGACTATGCCGCCGCTGACTTTCACCAGCCTCTCCGGCGATGAGCTCGCAATGCAGTAATCACCCATGTTCATATACGCGGCAAAGGGCGATGGGTTGATACCGCTGAGGAGTCTGTATATATGCCATGCTGTTGTATCGCCGATGCAGGCAGAGACCCTCTGTGAGAGGTTCGCCTGGAAGATATCCCCTGCCCTGATGTACTCTTTCGCCCTTTTGACCATGTCCATATAGTCTTTTTTCCTCATCTCGTGCCGGATTTCTATTGTCCCTCTTGCCGGCGGGGAAGGCTCACGGCGGATGGGGCCGGAGGCGGATATCCCTGAAGCCAGCTTTTTATACAGGTTGTCGATTTTCCCGCAGGCCTCGTCATAG
>JALSHG010000024.1 GCA_026982355.1 Thermodesulfovibrio sp. | reverse complement strand
GTATCTGCGAGTGTCGCCCGGTTTTCCCGCAACGGGAAAGATGCAGTATTATCAATATTATACCCATGTTGTGTCAACCTTAACGTTGCATAAGCCGGCGGGAGAGTCCGCCGTAAAACCTTTATAAAGCGACGGGATATCGGAAATATGTCTTTATTGCAGGAGGTAACGGAGAGTGAAATTCCAGAGGATGTCGATATGCCGTGCGGAATACTCTCTGAGGTATCGCGGATAAAGCTTTTCCGCCGGACTCCCCTGCCTGCAGGCGATGTGTTTATGCAGCTGCAAGGTCAATAATTGTAACGCCGCGGCGTTGCGGCCGGGGGATGCCGTTGCATCCCGGACTCCGGTAATATTTTCATGCAGCGGCCGGGGAATATTTGACAAAATCAGTAGACTATTATAAATTTAAACCGTGCTTAAGTTATCGAAAAAGGGAGAATACGGCGTAAGGGCCATGTTTGAGCTGGCCAAAAACTACCAGAAAGGCCATCTTACGATCAGGGAGATCGCCGGACGGCAGAACGTTTCCATAGCGTATCTTGAGCAGCTCCTGAACAAGCTGCGCAAGTCGGAACTGATTAAGAGCCGGAAAGGCCCCGGCGGAGGATATGTCATCAGTAAGAAACCGGATGAGATCAGCGTCGGCATGATTCTGAACTCTCTTGAAGGGCCAGTTGCCATAGCGCATTGCCTCGGTCCGTCAGCAAGGAGCTGCGAACGCGTTGACGGATGTGTTGCAAGACTCCTGTGGAAATCCCTTGGCGAAAAAATAGAAAACTTTCTGGATACAATCAATCTGAGCGATTTATTGAATGAGGAAGCAAAATTATTGAGGCAATACTATGTCACCGGCGGAAATCCGGCAATCACAGAATAGTCAGCTCAAATTCCTTGACAAGCCGTTGCAGGCGGATGCCACGACTGACATTATCTACATGATGTGTCCGATGCACCTGCTTACAATCGAGGAACAGGTCAGGGAGATCAGGCCCGGGCAGGTGCTGTCCATACTCACGGATTATGACGGTGCGCTCGATGATATCCCTGCATGGTGCAGGAAGACGGGAAATGAATTCCTGGGTATTTACGAGGACACGGATCACTATAACTTCTATATAAGAAAAAAAACACCCGGTGACAAACAGGATGCCTGATCATGTTAACCTTAATGTCGCACAAGCAGGCAGGGGAGTCCGCCGTAAAACCTTTATATATAAAGCGACGGGATATCGGAAATATGTCTTTATTGCAGGAGGTAACGGAGAGTGAAATTCCAGAGGATGTCGATATGCCGTGCGGAATACTCTCTGAGGTATCGCGGATAAAGCTTTTCCGCCTGACTCCCCTGCCCGCGGGCGGCATTTTTATGCCACTGTAAGGTTTAGATTAAATTTAATACAAGCAGTCCGGGAGGAGAAATGAAAACGATATATATGGACCACGTGGCTACAAATCCACTGCATCCGGAGGTGCTGGATGCAATGATGCCGTATTTCAGGGAAATCTTCGGAAATCCCCAGAGCATATACGAGCCCGGCATCAGGGCCAAAGAGGCCGTTGAAAACGCAAGGGCAGGCACGGCCGCCCTGATAAATGCAAAGCCGAAGGAGATCATCTTCACATCCAGCGGCGCCGAGGCGAACAACTTTGCCTTAAAGGGCATAGCATACGCCGGCCGCAACAGGGGCACCCATATAATAGTTTCAAAGATCGAGCATCACTCCGTGCTGAACCCGGCACGGTTCCTTGAAAAATCCGGGTTTGCAGTGACCTATGTCCCGGTTGACAAATACGGCACCGTTGACCCTGATGATGTGAAAAAGGCGATAACAAAAGAAACCATTTTAATCTCCGTAATTCACGCAAGCCCCGAGATCGGCACAATACAGCCCGTAGAGGAGATCGGCAGGATCGCCGCTGAAAGAGGGATAGTCTTTCACGTGGATGCCGTGGCGTCCGCGGGGAATATCCCGGTTGATGTGAGGGCGCTGAACGTCGATCTCCTGACATTCGCCGCCCACCAGTTCTACGGCCCCAAGGGAGCGGGGGCCCTGTATGTAAAGGAGGGAACGAGGATTGTTCCCCTGATTTACGGAGGAATCCAGGAAGGCGGGCGAAGGGCCGGCACCGAAAATGTCCCGGCGATTGTGGGTATGGGCAAGGCCGCGGAGATCGCCAGAAGGGATATGCAGAAACGCATGGACCACGTTACGCCCCTCAGGGACCGGGTAATCGACGGCGCCCTGAAGATTGACAGGGTGACGCTTACGGGCCATCCCGAAAAGAGGCTGCCCGGGCATGCCAGTTTCGTAGTGGAATATATCGAGGGTGAGGCCATGCTGCTGCTGCTGGCCGGCAAGGGGATATACTCGGCGAGCGGGTCGGCATGCAGCTCGAAGGCGCTGAAGGCCTCGCCGGTCCTGATTTCCATAGGGATCCCCGCGCATCTCGCGCAGGGGTCGGTTGTATTCACCCTGGGTGAAGGCACAACAGGAGAGGATATAGATTACTTCAATGAAACATTCCCGCAGGTTATAAGCCGCCTGAGAGAGATTTCACCTTATGCAAAGGGATGGGAAGGAGCGGAGGACCCGACATGTACAGTGAAAAAGTAATGGATCATTTCACAAATCCCCGTAATGTAGGGGAGATGCCCGATGCCGACGGTGTAGGTACCGAAGGGAATCCGGTATGCGGCGACGTGATGAAGATTTTCATAAAGGTCAGGGACGACAGGATAACGGACGTCAAATTCCAGACCTTCGGCTGCGGCGCTGCGATCGCGGTATCGAGCATGGTCACGGAGATGGCCAAGGGCATGACCCTTGATGAGGCAATGAAGATTACGAAAAGTTCGCTTGCCGACGCCCTCGACGGCCTGCCTCCCCAGAAGATGCACTGTTCCAACCTTGGTGCGGATGCACTCCACAAGGCCATAGAGGATTACAGGAAAAAACAGGGAAAATAGATGCAGTATGTATCCCTGGGTTATTCGCCGTGCCCTAATGACACCTTTATCTTCTATGCCGTGATTCACGGCAAAATCGACACCGGGGACCTGAGGTTCAGAGAGGTGCTGCTTGATGTTGAGACACTGAACCGCAGGGCAATGAACGCAGATCTTGACCTGACAAAGCTCTCCTGCCATGCATTCGGTCATCTGCGCGGCAAGTACCGCCTCCTGAGGTCCGGCGGGGCGCTCGGCAGGGGATGCGGTCCCCTTGTAATTGCAAAAAAGGACTGTTCAATGCATGACCTGCGTTCCGGGAAGATGGCGATCCCGGGCAGGCTTACTACAGCGTACCTGCTGTTGCAGCTTTTTGATCCTGCATTCGGCGCGGCTCATCCCGGCGTGCAGGCAATGCCCTTTCACAGGATCATTGATGCAGTGGCCGATGGAGAGGTGGACGCAGGATTGATAATCCATGAAAGCAGGTTCACCTATCCTTCATACGGCCTGAAAGAGATAATCGACCTCGGCCGCTGGTGGGAACACGGGACAGGGCTCCCGGTCCCTCTCGGATGCATTGCCGCAAAGCACTCCCTCGGCGGCGCGTTGATCAGAAAGATCGACGGAATCTTGAGACAGAGCGTTCAGTACGCCCTGCGAAATCCCGCCGAGCCGATGGGCTATATCAGGGAACACTCGCAGGAGCTTTCCGCTGATGTCATCAGGCGGCATATAGATCTCTACGTCAATGATTTTTCCGTTGATATCGGCGATGAAGGAGAAACGGCAATTAAGGAGCTTCTATCGAGGGCGGAGGAGTCCGGCATAGTTCCACGGGGGTATTGAAATCTCAGATGGTTTCAGTTTGCACTCGTTTAACCGGCGGATTTCATATTTCAAAAGCAGTCTCTCTCTTTTTGTTTGTCGCGGCGTTGTCTGCCCTGGTATCCTGTTCCGGCGACAGGAACGTAAGGGAATATTTCAGGGATCACGGGATGTCCTATCCGGTGGATGTTTCCGGCGTGTCCCTGTGGAGGATTGAATACGCCGGCATTGCAGATGATGAGATGTCGGGGCCGGAGGTAAGGGCGTATGTCGAGGGCGGGCTGGCCTTTATGAAGGAATACTTCAGAAGCAATGATGTGGACAGCCTCGTTCCGGGCGCCGCCGCCGTGGTGGTGAATAAACCGGTGCTGTACAGGAACGAATCCGGGGATGTGGGCCTGATGGTCAGGATGACCGCATACGGGACGGGAGAACCGGACGGAAAGATCAGGGCCTCAGCCGAGCTGCTGGGCTCCGGCACAAAACTCTGGCGCGTGGAGAACTATGCGTATTTCTTCAGGAATGATCTTTACAGGTGGCAGTACGGGGGACTGGTTCGCTAAACCTTAACCTTAATGTTGCATAAACGTGCACAGGAGTCTGCCGGAAAACCTTTATAAAGCGATTGGATATCGGAATATGTTATTGTTGCAGGAAATAACGGAAAGCGAAGTCCAAAAAGACGTCCATATGCCGTGCGGAATATTTCCTGAAGGTATCGCGGATAAAGCTTCCCCGTCAGACTCCCGTGCCCCGCAGGTTATGTTTTTATGCAACTGTAAGGTAAACCTTAATGTTGCATAAACGGGCGGGAGAGTCTCCCGTAAAACCTTTATAAAGCGATGGGATTTTGTAAATATGTCTATGTTGCAGGAAATAACGGAGAGTGAAGTTCCAAAAGACGTTGATA